>CAYZBO010000026.1:0-35491 GCA_964476665.1 uncultured Chryseobacterium sp.
GCCGGGTTGCTGTTGATCAGCGTGACCTCGATGCCTTCGTTGCGGAGGGAGCGGGCCGCCTGACTGCCGGAGTAGTCGAATTCGCAGGCTTGGCCGATGACGATGGGTCCGCTGCCGATGAGCAGGACGGACTTGATGCTGTTGTCTTTGGGCATTCCGGAGGGGTTCCGGGCCGTAAAGGTACCCCGCCCGGAGTGCGCTGAAGGGCGATCGTGGATAAGGTGACCGGATCGTGGAGAAATGAGCAGGGGTGGCACCGCGGCCACCCCTTTCACGTGCAGTTCATGTTCGCCGGCTCAGGAGAGCGAGGGCTGCGGCGCCTTGGTGGACAGCCACTGGCGGGCATCCTGTTCGTTGCGGAAAACGGCCGTCTCGAAGTGGCGCGGGAAATAGCGGAAGTGGATCTCGGCCAGCCTGGCGTTCAGCTCATCACCGGTAACGAACGCCAGCCGGCGTGCTGTCCCGCAGATCCCGTGAATGGCATGGTGGTCGATGTTCACCACGCGCATATCCACTTCAACGTCCTCGCCCACCACAGCGAGGACATCGGGTTCGCCCTCCGTGCAGAGGGTGCGCTTGGCCGCGATCACCTCGCCGATGCCAATGGCATTGAGCGTGGTGTCGGGCTTGAAATGGATCTCGATCAGGGCGTCCGACGTGCGTTCCACGCGGGCCTGGCTGGTCTCGATCGCCCGCACTGGGGTACGTTGCATGGAACAAAAGTAGTATGCATGCATACTTTTGCAACACAACCCTCTGTCATACAAGCGTCAAACACGTATCCGCACCCATCCAGGCGGCACCATACGAAGCACTTCGTTCCTTTCGCCCACATGCAGGAGGCACCACTGCGCTACTTCACCCACGGCACCACCCTCGCCTACCGCACCTACGGCCACGGTCCGGTGCAGGTGCTGGCCTTCCACGGCTTCGGACGCACAGGGGCCGACTTCGAGGTGCTGGCATCCAGCCTCGGGAACCGCGTTACCATCCACGCCTTCGACCTGCATTTCCACGGTGCCAGCCCGGGGTACCCGCAGCGCGCCGACCAGCCCTTCACCCCGCAGGAGCTGGCGCAGTACATGGCGGCCTTCCTCGATCATCTTGGGCTGGAGCGGGCGACATTGCTGGGCTACAGCCTCGGCGGACGCATGGTGCTGAACCTGCTGGAGCAATTGCCCCACCGTGTGGAACGGGCCTTCCTGGTGGCGCCGGACGGGCTGAAGACCCGGCCCTGGTACCGGGGCATGGCCGCTTCACGCTTCGGCCGCTGGGCCTACAAACGCTTCGTGGAGCATCCCGCGCGGGTGCACGCGGTGATCGATCTGCTGCGCGCCACCCGGCTGATGAACGAGCGCATGTACCGCTTCCTGAAGGGCCAGACCGACACCCGTACCAAGCGGCAGTTGGTGCACGATGTGTGGCTGAGCTACCGCCTGATCGAGCCAGCGCTGGGACGGGTGGCCGCCCACGCACGCAGGCACGCCATCCCGGTGCACCTGGTGTTCGGCCGCTACGACCGGGTGATTCCGCCACGGCTGGGGGAACGCCTGAGGTCGCTTGCGCCGGAGCGCATCGACCAGCAGGAGCTACCCTTCGGTCACGTGCTGATCGGTCCGGAGCTGGGCCGGCTGATGGCCAACGTGCTGGCGATCGGTTGAACGCAAAAAGGGCCGCCGGAGGCAGCCCTTCAAGGAGTTCACGATGGTGGCTTACTTATGCGAAGGCTCGTCGCTCGTGGTGAGCTTGTGACGGCCCTGGCGGCGACGGCTGGCCAGCACGCCACGACCGGCGGCGGTGCTCATCCGCTTGCGGAAACCGTGCTTGTTGGTGCGCTTGCGCTTGCTGGGCTGGTACGTACGTTTCATCGCCTGGGGTCTTTCGTAAGGGAGGGCAAAAGTAGGGCTTTCTTCCGATCCAGCAACAACCCGTTCAATCACGCAGTAACCGAAGCCGGTCGAGGCCATGGACGAATACGCCACCGTCCTCCCCTTCGATGATCAACCGACCCGCCGCATCCACGTCGATGGGCCTCACCATCAAGGGGTTGCCATCGAGTTCGGCCGCCGTCCAGCGCCCCCCCGACCATAGCACATCGCGGTAACGGCGGGCCAGCAACGCAGGATCCTGCTCCATCAGGTCCCACTGCTCCCCGAGGGCGGCGCAGAGCGCTGAGAGCACCTTCCGGAGGTCGAACGCATGACCCACCGCGAGGCGCAGGCTCGTGGCCTGATGGGCGGGATCCATGTCCGTACTGTTCACGTTGAGCCCGATGCCGACGATCGTCCAGGCGATGCGCTCGCCGGCAAGCTCGTTCTGGATGAGGATACCCGCCACCTTGGCACGGTCGATGAGGACATCGTTCGGCCACTTCACCCGCACGCCCCCCTGCACCAGCGCGGCCACGGTGGCATGCACGGCCAGTGCGGCAGCCTGCGCGATGCGGAACTGCTCATCCACCCTGAGCGTGGCGGGGCGCAGCACCACGCTGCACGTGAGGTCGAGGCCGGGTGCGGCATGCCAGCTGCGCCCCCGCTGACCCCTGCCACCGGTCTGTTCATGGGCCAATATGACAGCGCCATGTTGCAAGTTCGACAGGCGGAGGGCCTCGGCCGCGTATTTGTTGGTGCTGTCCACGGACGACAACTCGACCAGTTGGTTACCGATGTGCTGCGGGCGTGGCGGAGAGCGCTCGGGCATGGGCCGCTTGCTGGGATGGGAGTTCGTACCTTTGAACGGACCAAGATAGACCGGATGAAGAACGCGAAGGGCACGAACGCTGCCCGCCTTGTGGATGCCGTGGTGAAGGGCATCCAGGAAGTGAAGGGCAAGGACATCGTGCACCTCGACCTGCGTGGCGTGCCGAACAGTGTGGCCGAGCACTTCGTTATCTGCCACGGCGACAGCTCCACCCAGGTGGATGCCATCTACGGATCGGTGGAGAAGGTGGTGCGGGAGGAATTGAACGAACGACCCTGGCATGCCGAGGGCCAGGCCAACCGGGAGTGGATCCTGCTGGACTACGTGAACGTGGTGGTCCACATCTTCCTCCGGGACAAGCGCACACATTATGCGCTGGAGGACCTGTGGGGCGACGCCGCCCGCAGGACTTATGAGAACGTGGCGTGAACGCAGACCGAGCAACGAGCAACGTGGAGAACAACGAGAAGCGCACCGAAGGAGGGAACAAGGGACCGAAGCGTTCCTTCAACTTCTATTGGATCTATGGCATCATCATCCTGGTGATCCTGTCGATCAATCTGTTCCAATACAGCGGCGGGGTGGCCAAGATCCAGCCCACCGAATACCAACAGATGCTCGAGGCCGGTGATGTGGAACGCATCGTGGTGGTCAACGACCAGATGGTGAAGGTCTACATCAAGAAGGAGGCCCTCACCAAGGAGCCCCACAAGGACAAGGTGCGCAGCTCGCCCCTGAGCGGCAATGCCGGCACGGGTCCCCAGTATGCCTTCAACCTGGGCAACAGCGATGTGCTGCGCGACCGCTTGGTGCAGGATGCCGAACGCCTGAAGGTGCCCTACGAGTACGAAGTACAGGACAACCGCGCCTGGGACATCCTCTACTGGGTGGTCTTCTTCGGTGCCATGATCGGCATCTGGATGTTCGTGATGCGCCGCTTGGGCGGCGGTGGCGGTCCCGGCGGACAGATCTTCAACATCGGCAAGAGCCGTGCGCAGGTGTTCGAGGGAGGCAAGAGCACCAATGTCACCTTCGGCCATGTGGCCGGCCTCGACGAGGCGAAGGAGGAACTGCAGGAGATCGTGGACTTCCTGAAGACCCCCAAGAAGTACACCGACCTGGGGGCCAAGATCCCCAAGGGAGCACTGCTGGTGGGCCCTCCCGGAACGGGAAAGACCCTGCTTGCCAAAGCCATCGCCGGCGAGGCCAACGTGCCCTTCTTCAGCCTCAGCGGTTCGGACTTCGTGGAGATGTTCGTGGGGGTGGGCGCCAGCCGCGTGCGCGACCTCTTCAAGCAGGCCAAGGAAAAGGCGCCGAGCATCATCTTCATCGACGAGATCGATGCCATCGGACGGGCGCGCGGACGCAGCGTGAGCATGGGTGCCAACGACGAGCGCGAGAACACCCTCAACCAGCTGCTCACCGAGCTCGACGGCTTCGGGACCAACAGCGGGGTGATCCTGATCGGCGCCACCAACCGGGCCGATGTGCTGGACCGCGCGCTGTTGCGACCCGGCCGCTTCGACCGCCAGATCTTCGTGGACATGCCCGACCTGAACGAGCGGGAGGAGATCCTCAAGGTGCACCTCAAGCCCCTGAAGCTGGATGTGACGGTGGACGTGGCCTTCCTGGCCCGTCAGACCCCGGGCTTCAGCGGTGCCGACCTGGCCAACATCTGCAACGAAGCCGCGCTGATCGCCGCGCGCAGGAAGAAGTCCAGCGTGGACAAGCAGGACTTCCTCGATGCGGTGGACCGCGTGATCGGTGGCTTGGAGAAGAAGAACAAGATCATCACGGCGGATGAGAAGAAGGCCATCGCCTACCACGAGGCCGGCCACGCCACGGTCAGCTGGTTGGTGGAGCATGCCTCGCCCCTGGTGAAGGTGACCATCGTGCCGCGCGGCCGCTCGCTGGGGGCCGCCTGGTACCTGCCCGAGGAACGCCACCTGACCACCACCGAACAGATGCTCGACGAGATCTGCGCTGCACTTGGTGGTCGCGCAGCCGAGGATGTGATGTACGGCAAGGTGAGCACCGGTGCCCTGAGCGATCTGGAGAAGGTGACCAAGCAGGCCTATGCGATGGTGACCGTATACGGGTTGAACGACCGGTTGGGGAACATCAGTTATTACGACAGCAGCGGCCAGAACGAGTACAGCTTCGGAAAGCCCTACAGTGAGAAGACCGCCGAGCTGATCGATGCGGAGGTGAAGGGGATCATTGAAGGGCAGTACAAGCGCGCCAAACAGATCCTCACCGACCACAAGGACAAGCTCACCGCGCTGGCCACCCAGCTGTTGGAAAAGGAGGTCATCTTCAAGGAGGACCTGGAGAAGATCTTCGGGGACCGCCCCTTCGCACGGCCCGAGCCGGCGGCCTCCAATGGCAGCGGCACTACGCGCGGCAACGCGCCACCTGCACCTGCCCCCGCTGCCGGCGAAGCACCCACAGCGCTCTGACATCCGCCACATGGGAGGTTGGGCCTTGGTCTATACCACCACCTCCCGCAGCGATGCCGAGCTGGTGCGCGGTCGGCTGGAGGAGCACGACATCCCCGCCGTGGTGATGGACCTTCGTTCGAGCGCCTATCCGGTCTTCGGGGAGGTGGGGGTGTACGTGGGTGAAGGGGATGTGCTCCGCGCCATCTACCTTGTGCGCCAAGCCGAAGAAGGGCCATGAAGGAACTCAGCCTGCGCACCATCACCGGTGTCATCTATGTGGTGCTCACGCTGGGCGCGGCCTTCACAGGCCCCTTCACCACCTTCCTGCTCTTCCTGCCGGTCTGCGGAGTGGCTGCGTTCGAGCTGCACCGCCTGTACTGGATCAGTGCCGACCACCCACCTCCCTTCTGGTCCGTGCTCATAGCCCTGATCACCATGGTGGCGCTGGCCATGAACTCCTTCCAGACACAATTCCTGGGCGGCTACGTCATCGCCCTGGTGTTCCTGTTGCTGTTGGTGACCATCACGTGGATGCTGCTGAGCGGCGCACGCGATCCGGCAGGTGAATTGGGCGGACTGCTGCTCGTGGTAGGTCTGGTGGCCGTACCCTTCGGCCTCATCCCCCTGCTCTTCCGCTGGGATACCTGGGCATTCGTGGGCTTCATGCTCCTGCTGTGGACCAACGACACGGGTGCCTACCTCGTGGGGCGGGCCATCGGAAAGCGGAAGCTGCTCCCCTCCGTTTCGCCCAAGAAGACCGTGGAAGGCTTCATTGGAGGGATCGCGCTCGCACTGGGCGTGGCGTGGCTTCTGAGCGGCTGGCACACGTTCATGACGGTGGAGCAGTGGCTCTCCTTCGCGCTCATCATCTCCCTCACCGGCACCCTGGGCGACCTGCTCGAATCCGCCTTCAAACGGGCCCGTGGGGTAAAGGATTCCGGAGACCTGCTGCCGGGCCACGGAGGCGTGCTGGACCGCTTCGATGGCTTCCTGCTGGCTGTGCCTGCCGTGGTGCTCTACCTGCAACTGATCTCCTGAGCGGGCCTTTCGCGTAACGTGCCGCGGCTATCTTTGGCCGCATCCCGATGACCATGCGCCTGCACCGCGAAGGCACGCCCACCCTGCTGCTGAGCTTCGCCCTGCTCTGCTTCATCCTGTTCCCGCTGTGGCAGTGGCAGCCCCTGCCCCATTGGGCCACCGCAGCCATCACCGCTGTGTTCGTCGCCCTCTTCGGCATCATCCTGTGGTTCTTCCGGGTACCCGTGCGCAATGCCAGGCATGAGGAGCGTGACGTGGTGTCCCCCTGCGATGGCAAAGTGGTGGTGATCGAGGAGGTCTTCGAACCGGAGTACTTCCAGGACAAGCGCCTGCAGGTGTCCATCTTCATGAGCCCGCTGAACGTGCACATCAACTACCACCCGATCAACGGCACCACCACTTATTACAAGTACCACCCCGGCAAATACCTGGTGGCCTGGCATCCGAAGAGCAGCACGGAGAACGAGCGCAGCACGGTGGTGGTGAAGCACCCCACCCATGGCGAGGTGCTCTTCCGCCAGATCGCCGGTGCGCTGGCACGCCGTATCTGCACCTACAGCCGCGAGGGCACCTCGGCGGTGCAGGGCAGCGAGTTCGGCTTCATCAAGTTCGGCTCCCGTGTGGACCTCTTCCTGCCCCTTGACGCCGAGGTGAACGTGCAGTTGGGAGATACGGTACAGGGCGCCGCCAGCGTGATCGCCCGCTTCAAGGATTGACGCATGAACAACCTCAAGATCGCCCTTCTGACCTTCATCGCCCTCGCTCTGGTGGCGCTGCTGGTGGCCCGCATGCGCGGCGATCGGCCTGTGCCCCCCGGCACAACCCCTGTCGTGGAAGCTGCACCAAGTCCATTCGAGGGTCTCCCCATCCGCTACGATGGGCACTACCGCGAACAACGCAACGAGGCGGTGTACCTGATGCGCTTCTTCCCCGAAGGACGCATCGTGCTCGTGAACGGCACGGCTGACGTGGACTCCACCCTCCCCGGCTTCCTGGTACGGGAGACCAAGGGCAACCCCGCCATCGGTCTCTACAATGTGATGCCCCGTGTGGTGGGCGACAGCATCTTCTTCACCACCCGGCCTGAGAAGGGTGAGATCGATTATGCCGGAGCATTGGTGAACAGCGAACTGGTGCGCTTCAAGCGCTACAGCCACATCACCGGTGCGCGGCAGCTGATGGAGTACGAGTTCCGCCCGGACACGCCCTCACAGCAGTAATCCGCGCAGCTCCTCCAGGCGGCTGATGCGGTGCGTGGCCAGGGGGTCGGGCTCGGTCTCCGCGGCAAAGTGCACATGGTCCCAGCCGGCATCGCGCGCACCGCGCATGTCGCTCTCCCGGTCGTCACCGATCATCATGCTGGTGTCCGCACGGGCACCGCTCAGCTTCAAGGCCTGGGCGAAGATGCGTCCATCCGGCTTGGCGGCACCGGCATGCTCACTGCTGAGCACCACATCGAAATGGCTGATGATACCGCTGGTGCGCAGCTTCACTTGTTGCACGCTGTGGAAGCCGTTGGTGATGATATGGAGTCGGTAGTGTGGTGCCAGGTCCGCAAGCACCTCGGCCGCACCCGGGAACAGTCCCGGCTTGCGCGGACACTGGTCCAGGTAGGCGTCGCTCATGCGGGAGGCGAGCGCATCATTGCGCACACCGAACTGCAACAGCGTGTTGCGGAAACGCAGGATGCGCAGCACGTCCTTGCTCAGATGCCCCGCCTCGTAGCGCCGCCACAGACCCTTGTTCACCTCTTCGTATACGGCGATGAGCTCCTCCGCATCGTCAACCCCCTGCGCCTGCAGGCCCAGTTCAACGTGCAGCTCGCGCAGGGTCTCCTGTGAATTGGCACGGAAATCCCACAGGGTGTGGTCCAGATCGAAGAAAAGGTGTTCGTACGGCATCAGCGGAGGAAGGCCCATGCGACACTGAGCACAACGGACCAAATGGCCACGGAAAGCAGCAGGGTGGGTAGCGTGCTGCGCTGGTGGCGGAAATACTTTGCAGCGAGCAGGGCGGTGACGGGCACGGACAGCGTTGGCGGCGCGAAGGCGGCGAGCCCGCGGATGCCGTAGCGTTGCTTCACACGCACGATCCAGCGGTTGGTCCGGGTGAAGACCCGGCGGGGCTGAAGGCCGCGAGCCAGGCGTTCGGCATTCCGCCGCACGTAACGGCGCCGCAGGAACTCGAGCACCTGGGTACCGGTGAAATAGAAGAAAAGCATCCCCGCCAGTCCTCCGAGCGCCGTGAGCAGGATGGTGAGCCCGATGCCATGCCCCAGGCTGTACGACAGCAGGCCCGCGAACAGGAACTTCACCATCGCAGTGAACACCACGCTCAGGGCGCCCAGCAGGTCCATGGCTCAGAGCTTCGACCCGTAGGCCAGGTCACCCGCATCACCCAGGCCGGGCACGATGTAGGCCTGTGCGGTCATCTCTTCATCGATGGCCCCGATCCAGAAGCGCGTATCGGGTGGCAGGTGACGACGGGCGTACGCCAGGCCCTCGTTGCTGGCGATCGCGCTCACCACATGGAGCGCACGCGGCTTCCCCTGACGGAGCAGGGCCTTGTACACCAGCACCATGCTCTGTCCGGTGGCCAGCATCGGATCGCACAGCACCAGCACACGGTCCTCCAACGAAGGGCTCGACAGGTATTCCACCTCGATGTCGAACGCATCCTCGCCCTTGCGATGCTTGCGGTAAGCACTGATGAAGGCGTTGTCAGCCCGATCGAAGTAATTGAGCAGGCCCTGGTGCATCGGCAGGCCGGCACGCAGGATGGTGGCGAGCACCGGCTGCTGCACCAGCCGACGGGCCTGTGCCAGGCCGAGCGGTGTCTGCACCTCGTGCTCCTCGTAGGTGAGCGTGCGGCTCATCTCCATGGCGATCACCTCGCCAAGGCGCTCCAGGTTGCGTCGGAAACGCATCGGATCGCGCTGAACGTTCACGTCGCGCAACTCGGCGATGAATTGGTCCGCGATACTTGGTCTGCTCACCAGCTCAACTACCATCCTTCATCTGTTTGAGCCAGCGCAGGGGCGCCGGCAGTCTGTTCCTGATCAGGTGTAAATATACCGAGCTCTTTGCGCCGAACCCCGCATTGAAGCGCTGCGTGCCCGGGTGGTTGCTGCCGGCCATGTCCAGCACAGGATTGCCGCCCGCTCCCATGGCGAGATAGGCGTCCACCAGCAGGAACATCGGATGGCGGTCCACCGCCGATGCATCCACCGCGGATTTCAACAGGATGCTGCGTCCACCCCATTCAACGAAGAGCACCGCCGCGAGCAGGCGACCCGCCTCCACCATACCGATGATGCGCCCCTCCCCCCGATGCAGGACATCGCTCACCAGCCCGCGCAGCACTTCCAGGTCCCCTGGCTTGATGCCACCGTGACGCGCGGCCGTACTGCGGACGAACAGTGCCAAGAGATCCTCCGCTGCGATGTCCGTCCTTACCAGGTGGCGATGTGCCTCCGCCTTGCGCAGGTTGCGGCGGTGTCCTGTGGAATAGGCGGCGCGTTGCTGTTCCATATCTCCGAGCACCGGCACCACCTGTTGGGTGCTGTGGGCCACGCGATCGAAATGGATCGCACGCATCGCCTCGTTCACGTGGATGTCCCAGAAGCGGAAGCGACCGGGTACCGCATCGATGAAGCGCTGACCCAGCTCATCGTCATACCGTGCCGCGAACACGCCGAGCTGTTGAACGGCATACGGCTGGAAGAGATAGTGCTGGCCCCATTTCGCCCGCCAGGTGAGCGGCATGATGGACATCCCTTCCTCGTCGATCAACGCCTCCCAGCCGGGAGCCACACGGTCAAGCACCGCTGCACGCGCATACCAGAGGCGGTTCTCCGCCTGCGCCAACAGCGCATCCCAGCGCTGTTTGTCGATCTCGTGGTGGTGCAGGTGGCGGATCATGGTCGTCCCGCTTCAATGGTGCGTTGCATCACCTGCCACCAGCCTTTCCACTCGCCACTGTCGCTGAGGAACCGGTCGTGCCAGGTGCTGACGAAGGTGCCGCCCACACCGCGTACTTCATCGAGGAGCGGACGGATCTGCGCAAATGCCGCATCCGCGTTGACGCCCATGCGGTCATGGAGCGCGCTGTCCATGCAGGCGAAGGGCCACAGCATCAGCGTGGTCTCCTCATCGCGTTCCAGATCATAGTAGGGGAACGGGGTGCAGGTGCCAGCCCGGAAGCCAATGCGATCGGTGAAGCCCAGGCTATGATCCTCGGTGAAACCCGCATCCACCAAGGCACGCAGCGTGTCAGGCAGGCGCCAACGCAGGAAGTGCTGTCGGGTGAGGCGTGGTGCTTCGCCGGTGATGGTCATCAAGGTTCGCCGGTCTTCAGCCGCGATGGCCGGATCCTCACTGCTGCGGTACGATGGATGCAGCCCCACTTCCACGGCACCGCGCATGCTGCGAACTCGCTTTTGGAACAGCGGATCGTGCGGCACAGCATGATCGTACGTGCCTTCGCCGCGCATCAGCAGGAACACGATCACGCGGTCAACTGGCTGCCTGGTCGCCAGCGCGGTCAGTTCTGCATAGCGATCGAAGGGGTCTGGCCTTCGGCCCAGCAACACCGATGCACGTTGCAGCGCACCCGCAGCACGCAAGCACACCAGGTCACGCACCAGGCCACCCCATTGCCGCAGCCACGGACGCCCAAGGTGGCGGAAACCATTGTCGACGTCCACGGTGAGCACATGGCGAAAGCGTCGCACCGGAGGAGGTAGCTCTGGATATCGCTGGCGCAACCGATCGGCCAAGCGAAGGGCCCATCGGTCCACCAAAGCGAGCTCCGACACGTGATGGCGTACTGTGTACAAGGCACTGGCCTGAACGCGTCCATGCACATCGCGCTCGGTGGCACCCAGTTCGTCCAGCAGACTGAGCAGGGTGAAGGCATCGGCGAAGGGATCATCCCCATGGATAACCGGCAGGCCGTCATTCAACGTTGGAGGGGGCAATACCGCAGCGAGCTTCAAGGCTCCCAGCGCAATGGCCGGTCGTATCGCGAAGCCCTCTTCCTCCGGCAGGGATGTGCCATAGTGCAGTTTGGCGCCGCTATACGCACGGTATTCCCCTGCCTGCTCTGTGAAACGCACCGGCCAGCCCAGCATGCGCTCCAGCAGGTGCCGTGCGATGTAGCGCTGGCGCGGGCCTGGATCATCGAGGTGTACGAGCAGCATGTTCGATGAGCGCAGTGTGCGAACGGCTGGGGCTTTCGCGCCGCAATATCGCGCGCGACCGATCACGCAGCCAACGCCCCCAGCTGAAGTCGTGTATCAACGCACCGCCGGTCGCGCGGATATCGTCCACGAGCAGTTGGTGCAAAGCGGGCACCTCCACAACGGTGTAGCGCAGGGGACCGAGTGAACCGCGCCGAAGGGCACCGCGCTCCAACAGCCCCGCCTCGAGCCGTACAGTGGTGTTCATGTGGCCTGGACGCTTGGCATAGAGCCGGTACGTTGTCAGGGCGCGCGTGCCATGGGTATCGGTATGATCGATCACCAGGTCGCGCCAATTGCGATAGGCCACGCGCTCCAGCTCCTCCACATGATGGATGTACGTCAGCGCATAGGTGACGTCGATGTCGAGCGCCAGGATGTGGGCCCTGTGCCGGAGCATGAAGGCGAACGGGGAAGCCGGTCCGAAACTGGATCGTTCCGTACTGACCGCCAGTTCGTGCGCACCGGCTCCGGCCACCGCCATTGAATGAAGCGGATGCGCCGTGCGCACAAAGGAAGGATGCATCCGTGCCGCTTCCCCCAAGGCCCCGGTGATGGTGGGCGTGCGCCGCACATCAAAGGACTCGCCGGAGCGCAGGTCGTGGTTGAAGGTCGGCACCAGCAGCGTGCCGCTGGGCCCCACCGCACTGACAAGGGTGTTCAGCAGGTCGTTCGGCCCCTCCGACCAGCGCGCACGGCGCATTGCCCAGACGATGCGCGTCAGGTCCGCCTGCACCATCCATACCGAGCCCGGCCCCACACCAAGTGCGGCCGGCCATTCGGAGAGGGGTGGAAGCACGCTCATGCAGGACGGCGGAAGCGGAACAGTTCGGGTACGTAGCCCAGCGAACGCACGAATTCCTGCGAGAGCAGATTGCCGTGTACCACTTCGCATTCGGTGGCCTGCACGCCCTTCGCAGAGAACCATTGATGCAAGGCTTCTGTGATGGCACGGGCCACGCCACTGCGCCGGTGATCGGGTGCCACGTAGAGGTGTGTCCACTGACCGAGGGGAGCTCCTCCGAGGTATTCGGGCGCCAACTTCACCATGCCGTAGGTGAAACCCACCACGCGGCCCGCCTCCACCGCAAGCACCAGCCTTCCGAAGCGCTCCAGGCCGCGCCGAACGCCGTCCAGCCAGATGTGGGCACCGTTGGGTGCCAGCGCCGCGCTCATGCCATGACCGGACATCGATGCATGGAGCTCCTCGAAGAGGGCGGGCACCTGTGGCAACAGGGGGTCCTGGCCGTCCTGTACGATATGGAGGATGGTGCTGCTCATGTGTTGGGTGCGAAGAGTTCGACCAGACCGCCCAGTGTGCTCCCGCCGGGACGTTCCATCGCCGCCATGAGGTCAACCTCACGCCCGCTCCGTTTCTCCATCTCCACCACCAGGTCCACGAAGCCGAGCGAATCGAGGAGCCCGGATCGCAGCAGGTCCAGTTCGTCGCTCAGTTCGCCGCGCTCCATGCCCAGCCGCGCAGCACGCGGCAGCAGGACCTCCACCAATGCAGCCCTCAGTTCGCTCCTATCCATGTTCGGCCATTTCCTTCAGGGCCCGCTTGTCGATCTTGCCGTTGGGGTTCAACGGGAAGGACTCCAGCACGCGGATGGCATCGGGCACCATGTAAGACGGCAGCCGGTCACGCAGCGTGTGCAGGAGCGCCACCACATCGGCAGGCCCGTCGATAAAGGTAACCAGGCGCACCGCACCGGCCCGCTCCACGGCCACCGTGATCGCGGTACGGTCCTGCAGGAGCGGGTGGAGCACGTGGTCCACCTCGGCCGGTTCCACCCGGTGTCCCTGCACCTTCACCTGATCGTCCATGCGTCCCATGAAGTGGTAGATGCCCGATGTATCGCGTCGCACCCGGTCACCTGTTGCATACCACGTGACAACTCCGTTCGATGCACGCATGAAGTTCGCCTGCGCGGCGGGATCACCGAGGTAACCCTCCGTTACCTGCGGGCCGCCCAACAGCAATTCCCCCTCCGCTCCACCACCGATCACCATGGCCTTGCTGCCCGGGAACGGCCGGCCGATGGGCACGATCCCGGACGCGGGATAGGGCGGCTCAACGGCCTGTTCCAACACGGCGATGGTGGCTTCGGTGGGGCCGTACAAATTGGTGATGCTGCTGTTGATGGCGGCTCGCGACCAGCGCTGCACCTGATCCCAGCGTAGCGCCTCTCCACAGAAGAAGCTTCGTTGGATGTGTGGCAGCCCCCCCGGCGGAAGTGCCCGCATTCGCGCCAGCAGATCGATCAGCGAAGGCACAGAGAACCACGTGGTGATGCCTGCACGTTGAACATGGGCCGCCGTGCGAAGCCCCGCAGGTTCCGTGCTCACACACAGGCACGCACCGCTTCCCCACGTGACGAACAGGTCGTGAACGCTGAGATCGAACGCGAGGCTGAACAGCTGCGTGCAACGGTCCCGTTCGGTGATGCCGAAGTGATGCAGTGCATGTGCCAGGTAGGCGCCCACATGGCGACGCAGCACGGGCACTCCCTTCGGTCCGCCGGTGCTTCCCGAAGTGAACATCACGTAGGCCTCTCCGTCCGCTTGTGCAGGTGTGGCGATGTCCACAGGTTGGAACATGACACCCTTCCGCACATCGAAGAGCGCGACCACCTGAGCCCGTTGCATCACCTGATGCCAGCGCTCGGGAGGATGATCGGCATGGAGCGGGACATAGGACCGGCCGCTGCGCAAAATGCCAAGAAGTGCTGCGTAGGTATCCGCATCGCGCTGTGCCGCGATCGCCACGCGTGCTCCAGGCGGCAGGGTGGCATCGCAGGCCTGTGCATAGCGGTCTGCGGCAACGGACAACTGATGGTAACTGAGAACGGCACCATCGACCTCCAATGCCGGACGCGTGGGCCAGATGGCCACCGCGCGATCGAAGACCGCCATGGGGTCTGTGGATGGGTGCAACACGTTCAGTGCCGGGGAAGGACGCCCAGGCTGCAAAGCAAGGCATCCGCCAAGTACTTCTGCGCCCAGTTCGGGCAGGCGAATTTCTCGTAGCGCCCCCACAAGGGGAATGAGCCTGTTACTGCACCGCGGCCACCCAACGGACCGACCGCACCGAGGGCCTGCACCTGCCGCAACCAGCGCACCATGCCTTCTGCGGCTTCCTTGTAACGCACCTCACCGGTGATGGCGTAAAGCCGCCACCATACGATGCTCAGCTGCGCACAACCCGTGGTGATCGCGGCTTCCGAGCCACGCCATTTGTTGTCATAGCGGCCGTTCAGGACGCCATCCCGCAGGAAGCGGTCGCGCAAGGGGTCGGCCGCACGGCGCGCTGCGTGCAACAACTCCTCTCCGCCCCCGCGCAGGTGGCATTCCAGCAGCCCATCGATGGTGTAGGCGATGGTGTGCGTGATGGGGCGGTCGTTATGGCGGACGGTATTGTCCGCATCGGCGAACCACCCGTTCTCCTGCTGCCTTCCGCGCACCCAGTGAAGGTTGCGATAGGCTGCCTCCCGATAGGAAGGGTCGCCCGTCACTTGCGCCAAGGCCATCAGCGGAGCGTCCACATAGGTGTCGTATACCCGTGCAACCCCCAGGAAGTTGTGCCGCGCCCAGGTTCCATCGCCCTCCTGCACGACGCATATGCGATCACCGGCCCGGCGTGCCGCAGCGAGGAAGCGGGCTTCGCCGGTGTGTGCGTGCATCGCGAGCAACCCGCGGATCACCTGCGCGGTATTGAACACCACTTCGTCACGATCCTCCCCCACCCTTCCGCCCTGCCATCCCCCGGACGGAAGCTGGATGCGCACCAGCAGTTCAGCCGCGCGAAGGGCGTGTTCCACCAGTTCCGGCCGGTGAAGCACCGGCGCCGCAGCCAGTAAGGTGGGCAGGATATAACCGGTGGTCTCCGGATAGGTGCGACCAAATCCGTTCACCAAGTGGAAACTGCCAAAGCCTCCGTCACCACTGGCCTCCTGACAACGCAGCAGGTGATCGATCACCTGACCGAGGGCCGCATGTGCTTCCGGGAGGTGTGCAGGCATGGCATGTCCGGAATGGGCCAGCAGCAACCGGCGCAAGGGGGCGTCACCTGCGGCGCGCAGTGCATAGCGGGCATATTGCACCAGGGACCGTATCACCGGTAACGGAGCAGTTGTTCGCAGATGGCCTCCGCCGCATGTCCATCACCGAAGAGCGGCTCCCCAACGGGTATGCCATGGTCCAGGTAGTGCGTGGCGGCTGCAAGGATGCGCTGTGGATCCGTATCGGCCAGGACGGCCTGCCCTCCGGCCACCAGTTCCACCCACTCGGTGTTCGGTCGCAGGATCACGCAGGGTCGTTCGAAGAAGTACGCCTCCTTCTGAACACCGCCACTGTCGGTCAGCACCAATGCCGCGTTCCGTTCCAGGGCGATCATGTCGAGGAAGCCCACCGGGGGAAGCAGGTGGATGCCCGCCGCGCGCTGCAATGCGCTCCGCTCCTCAGCAGACAACAGGACATCCATTTGTTTGCGTGCGCGGGGATGCACGGGCCATACCAGTGCAATACCCTTGCCGGCATGGAGTTCCAGGAAGCTCCGGACCAGGCTGCGCAGGCGCTGCGGATCATCCGTATTGTGGTCGCGATGTACGGTGATCAGCGCATAGGGACGCCCCTTGAGGGCGAGCTGGTCCAGCAGTGTGGAGCGCTGGTCGGCCAGGGTGGCGAAGTGCAGGCTGTTATCGTACATCACATCGCCACAGGCCACCACATGGGGAGCGTTGACCGTGGGAACATGAGCTGTATCGGTGCCGAAGCCTTCGCGCCGCAGGTTGTCCACCGCTGTGTGCGTAGGACAGAAGAGCCACGTGCTGCAATGGTCTGCGATGATCCGGTTCACCTCCTCGGGCATACGCTTGTCGAAGGAGCGCAGACCGGCCTCCACATGGGCGATGGGGATGTGGAGCTTGCTGGCCGCCAGTGCTCCGGCCACCGTGCTGTTGGTATCGCCATAGATGAGCAACAGGTCATATCCACCGCGCAGCAGTTCCTGCTCGATGCCTTGCAGCATACGCGCCGTGGTATCGCCATGGCTTCCGCTACCCACAGCCAATTGAACAGCCGGCTCAGGTATGCCCAGTTCGTCATGGAACACCTGGCTCATGCCAGGATCGTAGTGCTGACCGGTATGCAGCACGGTCTCGTGGATGCGCCCGGCGAACGGCCCGGCCACCGCACGGCTGAGCGCCGCCGATTTGATGATCTGTGGCCTGGCACCGATGACCGTAAGGATGCGGAGCGGTCTGTTCATCGATCAATGGAGCATGCCGTTGTCCGCGAAGCTGTAGTAGCCCTGGTCGGTGATGATGAGGTGGTCGTGTACGAGGATGTCGAGGAGCCTGCCTCCCTCCACCAGCTTGCGGGTGAGGCGGATGTCCTCCTCGCTCGGGCGGAGCTGTCCACTGGGATGGTTGTGGCAAAGCACGATGCTGGAAGCGCGCCGGTCAAGGGCCTCCTTGAAGATGACCTTCGGATCGGCCACGGTGCCATGCATGCCGCCCCGGCTCACGTGGCAGCGGTCCAGCAGGCGGTTGCCACGGTCCAAGGCAATGATCCAGAATTCTTCGTGGGAGAGGTCGGTGAAGAGGTGGCGCACCAGCTCGAAAGCAGAGGCACTGGTGGTGACACCCGGTCGCTCGGCTGGTTCAGCGGCTTTGCGACGGCGGCCCAGCTCCAACGCGGCCACGATGCCGATGGCTTTGGCCTCGCCCATGCCCTTGAAGCGGGTGAGATCGCCCAGGCTCAATCGACCCAGCTTGTGCAGGTCATCACCGGCGCGCTGCAGGATGGCCCGGGACAGATCGAGCGCCGTCTGGGTGGTGCTGCCCGAGCGGATGAGGATGGCGAGCAGCTCGGCATTGGAGAGGGAGCCAGGACCCAGACGCATCAACTTCTCGCGCGGCCGGTCATCCTCGGACCAGTCGCGGATGCTGCGGCGGGAAGGGAGCGGCTCGGATAGGTCCCCGTCGCGCCCAGGTTTGTTTTGCGTGGTGGCCATGAAACCAGAACAGGTCCCCGAAAGGACCTGTCCAAAGTAAGGCTATGAAGGGCTCACTTCAGGCCGTTGACGTGAGAGGTCACGGACGACTTGAGGTTGGCGGCCTTGTTCTTGTGAATGACGTTGCGCTTCACCAGCTTGTCCAGCATGGACGACACTTCAGGAAGGAGCTTCTCGGCCTCCTTCTTGTCGGTGGTGCCACGCAGCTTGCGCACGGCGTTACGCGTGGTCTTGTGCTGGTAGCGGTTGCGCTCGTTGCGGGTCTCGGTCTGGCGGACACGCTTCAGGGCAGACTTGTGATTGGCCATGTCTTGGAATGTTCCTTCCCCCGAAAGGGACGGCAAATATAGTACTCTTTCGCTTGCACAAGGAACGGTCCAAAAAAGATCGGTCCCTCACGGCGTTCAATACGCCTTCTCGTCCTTGCCGAACATGTTGGTGACGGTCTTCACCACGATCTTCAGGTCCAGCAGGAAGGACCAGTTCTCCAAATACCACACGTCCAACTCCACGCGCTTCTCCATCAGCTCGGGGGTCTGGGTCTCGCCGCGCATGCCGTTCACCTGGGCCCAGCCCGTGATGCCCGGCCGCACGAAATGACGCACCATGTACTTGTCGATGATGTCGCGGTATTGGTCGTTGAGTCGCAGCGGGTGCGGACGCGGTCCCACCACGCTCATCTGGCCCATGAGCACGTTGAAGAACTGGGGCATCTCGTCCAAGTTGCTCTTGCGCAGGAACTTACCAACGGCGGTGACACGCGGATCGTTCTTGGTGGCCTGCTTGCTGTCGGCCTCCTTGTTCATGCGCATGCTGCGGAACTTCCAGCACACGAACTCCTCGTTGTCCTTGCCCAAGCGCTTCTGCTGGAAGAACACAGGTCCGCGGGAAGAAAGCTTCACCAAGAGCGCCAGGATGGGGAACAACCAGGTGAAAATGAAGACGATGACACCGAGCGAGAAGACGATGTCGAAGGCCCGCTTGAGACGGCGGCTGCCGGCATCGTCCAAGGGCTCGTGGCGGATCTTGCTCACGGGTACGGCGCCGTGGAACTCAAGTCCGGAGGTCTTGACAACGGGGATGAAGCTATCCGCACTGGGGATGACCCGGAACCGGATGGTATTGCGCTCGCAGAACTCCATCAGGTCGGTGATGTCCGCCCGACGTGTGCCGGGCAGCGCGCAGTAGACGATGTCGATGCGGTTCTGGATGGCGTAGGCCTTGGCCGCCTCCACATCACCCAATTGCCGCGCACCCAGGGGCCCCTCGATCGGCGTGTCGTTGAAGACGCCGCAAAAGCGGTAGCCGCGCACGGTCTGGTCCTCGCAGTACTGGAAGATCTCCTCCGCCGCCGGACCGTCTCCCACGATGATCAGGTCCTTGACGGTGGTCAAGGGTTCCAGGGTAAGGACTTTGTTCAATCCGGTCTGCACGTTCTGAAGCGCTCGGCGCGAGCGCAGCAAGGTAGCGAGTTCCGCGCTGAGGTCGGTCCCCCCGGCCACACGACCCGTGGTAACAGCACCCTGTTCCGTTGCACTCGTCCTGTCCATACTGAAGGGGATGATCGTTCTCACTGCCCGGTTCGTTGAAGGAGGTCAAATGTACCCCGGGCGGAAACGAATGTCAAGTTCGTCGACAATTATTTAATATTCGTCGAATATCCACTACGGAGCGGGTCTGGTGGATGCCCTGTTCCAGCGTGCCTTCAGATATAGGACGATGAACTGCGTATTGGTCACGAGGTAACGCTTCCAAAGCCTCCTTGGTTCCAACAGGAAGCGATAGGCCCATTCCAGGGAGAGGTCGCGCATCCACTTCGGCGCCCGTGTGTCAATGCCTGCGTACAGCAGAAAGGCTCCGCCCAATCCCAACATCACCCCGTTCACGCGGCCCTTCATCGCAGCCATCCAGCGTTCCTGCTTCGGGCAACCGAGCGATACCATGATCACGTGTGCCCCGGTGGCTTCGATGCGCGCCGCTTCGGCATCGAGGTCCATGGCGGCCAATGGTGCGTAGGGCGGGGAACAGGATCCGGCGATGCGGAGCTGAGGCCATTCCTGACGGGCCTTGGCGGTAATGCGTTCCAACGTGTCTTCCGATCCGCCATAGAAGTAGACCGAAAGACCTTCCTGTGCACAACGTTCAATGAGCGCCGGCATCAGATCGTTGCCTGCCACCCGCTCCTGCTGCAACCCGTGGAAGCTGTTGATCACCTTCAACACCGGCATGCCATCAGCAGTGGCCAGATCGGCCCCATCGACCACAGCCGCGAAATCAGGCGCCTTGCACTCCACCGTCATGTGCGCATTCACACAGCACACGTAAGCGGACCGGCGGCCCTTGGCAGCCTCAGCGATGACCCGCAGGTGTTCCGCGAAGCTGCCCACGCTGATATGCGTGGTGAGCATGCGTCGCTTCGGTAGCAGGCCCTGGTTCATGCCTTGACAGCGCGGGGTTCACGCACATCGATGCGCGTGGGCTTCACAATGCGCTCGCTGCCACTGTCGTACCACTTCACCATCTCCTTCACGCCCGCCTCGATGCTCCATGGCGCTTCGCCCAAGGCATCGATGGTACGGTCCATGGGTGTGATATAATCGCTCGTCATGCTGCGGAAGCGACCGCTCGTGATGGGGAACGGCAGTCCGATGGCCTTGAGCACATCGCCGCACAGGGCCATGCCACGGATGAGGAACGTAGGGATGTACCGCACCGACTTGCCGGTCAGCTCCTTCGATACCACCTCCACCCACTCCTTCAGGTCGAAGGGTTGATCGCCCACGTAGAACACGCGTTGGTCCACCACTTCACGTGGCACGGTGAGCATGCGATGCACCTGCCAGACCACGTTACCCACATAGCCGTAGGACCGGATCACACGGCCCTTGCCAGGGTGGAAATACAGGCCTTTGCGCATCACCTTGAACATGACATCGCGGTAGCGCAGGCTCCAGGGCCCCCAGATGGTGGTGGGACGGATGAGGGTCCAGCTGCAGGTGAGGCCGGCCTCCCGGGTGATCAGCTCGGTGCGCCGCTTGGACTCCCCATAGACGGTGAAGGGCTTGAAGTCAAGGTCGTGCTTGGGTTGATAGCCCGCTTCGCAGACGAACTGGGTGCTGGTGACGATGATGCGTTCCACCGAAGGACAGCGCTTCACCACCTCCAGCAGGATGCGGGTCCCTTCATGGTTCTGGCGGTAGGCATCCACATCGGCGGGCTCGTCCGTATCGGTGCGGGCCGCGAAGTGTACCACATGGGTGGGCTGGAAGGCGTCGAAAGCGGCCTGCACGGCGGCGGGGTCCATGATGTCCACCTCCTTCCACCAGCCCCGCTGACCGGGATCGAGGGGCGGATTCCAATCGATGTTCAGCAGGGTGGCACCCTGGGCGGCCTCGTAGGCCATGAAGTTGGTGCCGATGAACCCCGAACCTCCGGTGACCAGTATCCTCATCGTTCCATGCAATGTTCAGCACACGGAGAGCAGCGCCTGCTCCATGTTCCGGTGAAAGGCTTCCAACGTAAGTTCCTGCAGAAAGATGCGGCGCCCCTCGGCTCCCATGCGCTGGCGCAGCTCCGGATCGCGGGCCAGCACCTCCAGCTGCTCGGCCACCGCAGCCGGGTCCTGCACCGGTACCAGGAAGCCGTTGACACCCTCCTGCACCACCGACGGAATGCCCCGCCAGCGCGTGCTCACCACCGGCTTGGCGAACTGCATGGCCTCCACCAGCACCAGCCCGAAGCTCTCCGCCTCAAAGTACGACGGGAAACAGAAGATGTCGCACGCAGCGAAGTGGGCGAACTTGTCGAGGTCCTTGCGCACGCCTAGGAACTCCACACGCCCCCCACCCGGTCCTGCCGCGAAATCGCGGCACCTGCGCTCGAAGCCCGCATCACCCCACTTGCCCATGAGCTGCAGGCGGGCATCCACGCCCTTCGCCAACAAGCGCTCGAAGGCCTGCAGCAGCACCCATACGCCCTTGGAAGGGATGAGCACGCCGGTGAAGAGGATCGTAAGCGGTTCACCGGGCGCGGCCGTGCGCTCAGGCACCTTCCCGCGCATGTCGGGGATGCCATTTGGCACCACCACGTCGCGCAACGCACCGAAGGCCGCGCCATCGGGCGGGTTCTGCGGTGCAGTGCGGATGGCCAGGGCCGGCCGATGATAGGCATAGCGGTAGAAAGGACGCAGCACCGCCGGCAGCTGGGGGCCGAAGGTGGAGACACCACCCGCATGGAAATGGAACACCACCCGACGGAAGAGCCAGCGCGTGGCGCAGAGCAGCACGATGTCGCGCAGCACAGGCACCTTGTTGGGTCCGCTGGGTGGATAGTAGAGCACCGGTGCGCCGTAGCGGAAGCGGGCCACCCAGATCCGAAGGATGGTGGTGAAGAGCACCCACACCTTGCGGAAGGCGAACTTGCCCACGCTCTCCATGTCCTCGGAGAAGGCCATGCGCACGTGATGGAGCACCAGCTTGTCCGAGCGCAGCTTGAGCAGTTCGGCGATCATGACGGCCTGGCCTCCGTGGGGGGGCGGCGTCTGACCGACGACGAGGATGCGGTGGGGCCTGCTTGCGGTTGGCACGGCACCAAAGGTATCGGCGGGGCCTGGGCCCGATCGCTGGTGCAAGGCCCATGCACCAACAAGCCATCGTTCGTCGAACCCGGACCGCGTTCGTCGGAGTTCACTCCCCATCGGTCGACAGGTCGCAACCAGGAGCAGACCGCCGTGGTTCAACCGGGTCCAAAGCGACCGTCCATGTGTCACTCATTCCGCACCCTGCTCATCAGCGCAGCCATCACCACGGCTTCCCTGGCACAGGCAGCCACCTACTACATCTCGCCTTCGGGCAACGATGCGAACAGTGGCACCGCACCCGGCCAGGCCTGGCAGAGCATCGCACGCCTCATGCAGAGCATCTACTCGCTGCAACCCGGAGACGCCATCCGCTTTGAGCGTGGCGGCACCTACCGCGGCGAGTTCATCATCCCCAGTAGCGGCACCAGCGCGCAGAAGATCACCGTAGGGGCCTACGGAACGGGTGCCCCGCCCGTGATCAGCGGCAGCGACCTCGTGACGGGCTGGACCCAGCACAGCGGCAACATCTGGCGCGCTCCGGTGAGCGGCACCGTGAAGTACGTCTATGTGAACGGCCAACCCATGACGCTCGCGCGCTTCCCCAATACGGGCTGGCTGCGCAACGACCAAGGCACCGGCACGCAGATCACCGACAGCGAGCTGACACAACCCAACGGCTACTGGACCGGCGCCACCGCCGTGATCCGCAGCAGCAACTGGAGCTACGATGCCGTGACGATCAATGCGCACAACGGCACCACCATCTCCTTCCCCAACATCTACTTCAACCTGTCGCATTACGAGTGGGGCTACTTCCTGTGCAACAAGCTGAGCGAGCTGGACAGCCCGGGAGAATGGTACCACGATGCGGCCAGTGGACTGCTCTACCTATGGGCGCCCGGCAATGCCAACCCCGGCACGCTCACCGTGGAGGCCGGTGTGCGCGAGAAGGGCGTCACCGTGTTCTGGCAGCGCGAACATGTGGTCATCAGCGACCTGCAGTTCCAGCACCAGCGCCAAGCCGGCATCCGCATCGACGGTGCCGCACACGTGGAGGTGAACGGCTGCACCTTCCGCGAGCTCTACCAAGGCATCAGCAGCTACGGCAACAACAACCGCTACCTGAACAACCAGTTCGAGGACACTTACGCCAGCGGCGCCCACCTGATCGACAACAACAGCCTGTTCCAGGGCAACACGTTGGAACGGATCGCCATGCGCGCCGGCCAGGGCGAGAACAACTGGGGCTACTTCGGCCTTCGCCTCGACGGCGACGACAACATCATCCGCAGCAACCGCCTGCAGGATATCGGCTACATCGGCATCTCCATGGACAAGAACTGCCTGGTGGAGAAGAACGTGGTACGTAATGCCACGGCCCTGCTGAACGACGGCGGTGGCATCGCCTTCGATCATGCGGACGGCATGATCATCCAGGACAACATCGTGCTTGACATCATCGGCAGCCTGGAGAGCAGCGCACCCGACTTCGAGAACTACCGCCTGATCTCGCACGGCATCTACTTCGGCAACACCGCCATCAAGAACACCATCGTCCGCCGCAACACCGTGGCGCACTGCATGGGCAGCGGCATCCACGTGGACCACACCATGGTGTCCATGGGCAACCAGATCGTGAACAACACGCTCTTCAACAATGCCATCCAGCTGAGCGTATCGGACTATTCCAACTACAACGGACCTGGCGCGACCCCTCCCTACCATGTTGCCAGCTACAACGGCGTGTACACCGGCAACATCCTGTACAGTGTCACCAAGGACCAGATCTGCATGAAGCAGTATAACGTGTACGCCAATGCCCCGGTGGACTTCGGCACCTTCAACAACAACCGCTACTTCAGCCCGTACAATGAATTGAGCATCTGGGTGCACAACACCTTCAACGGCCAACAGCAGTTCATGACCCTTGAGCAGTGGCACACCGCACGCAACGAGGATGCCGCCTCCAGCCGCAGCCCGCTGCGCCTGGATGCCTTCGAGGTGACGGAGGAGCTGAGCGGCAACCTGCTCGCCAACGGCACCTTCACGAACAACATCGCAGGTTGGGGCGGCTGGCCCACCGAGGCTCAATTATCGCACGACAACACCTACCTGGACAATGGAGCGATGCGTGTCCACTTCAACAACAATACGTCATACCCCTCCTTCACCCTGCGCAACGACCAGTTCAGCAGTGTGCAGAGCGGCAGCTGGTACCAGTTCAGCTTCAGCACCCGCTCCACCATGCAGGGCACGCTCACCGTGGATGTGAAGGGACAGACGCAGGTGTCAGGTCCGCAGACCATCTTCCGGCGTAATGTGCCCTTCAGCCCGGAACGCCGCGACCTGAGCTTCATCTTCCAGAGCGACCTCAGCGACCAGGCGCAGTGCCGCTTCACCAACAGTCACCTGGAAAGCACCTACTGGCTGGACAACGTGAGCCTCAAGCGCGTGAGCGTTGTCCCTGTGGATCCCCTTGAGCGCCACGTGCTGCTGGTGAACGAGGAGCCCACGGCAGTGACCGTTCTGCTTACCGGTTGCTGGAGCGATGTGATGGGTGAGATGCACAGCCTGGAGATTGAACTGCCTGCCTACGGATCGAAGGTGTTGGTGAAGGAGGAGGATGACCTCTGCCTGATCCACACCGGCGTGGAGGAGACCGCAGCAGCAGGCAGCCTGAGCGTATTCCCCAACCCCGTGGAGGCCGGTGGCACCCTGCGCCTGGCGATCGCTGCCAGCGTGGAGGAAGTAACGCTCAGCGACCTGAACGGCCGCGTGGTGGAACGTGTGCAGGATGTGCGCAATGGCCAGCTGGTGCTGCCGGGAGCACTGGCCAGCGGCGTGTACGTGCTCAGCTGCAACGCCGCCAGTGGTGAGCGCCAGAGCGCACGCGTAGTGGTGCAGTGATCAGGTGAGGAACGCGCCTTCCAAAGAGCGCTGCCTGCGCGTGATGAAACGCGGATCGATGGCGGCCAGACTGAGGATGGTGAAGAAGATCGGGTTGCCCAGGTCGATGCCGTAGCAGAAGATGTCGATCTGCCAGATGAACATCAGGTACACCACCGCAGCGAAGAGGGGTCCTTCCAAGAGTCCCGCACGGTACTTCGCCCGGTAGTACTTGAAGGCGAACCACATACAGAAATAGAAGAGCACCAGCCCCACGACGCCCTGGTCCATGGTGATCTCGAGGAAGCTGCTGTGCAGATGGAAATTGAAGGAGTGTTCTTCCCCCCACAGCACGGCCAGGAAGTCCAGCATGCGCAATTCGTACTGCCCACGATAGCCCAGGCCGAAGAGCCAGCCGGTGCGGTCGTACATCGCCCAGTCGGCCATGCTCTCCCAGATGTACGTGCGACCGTTGAAGGTGGTCACGTCCTCCTTATCCACCCGCTGCAGGATGGCCACGAAGAAGGGCAGTGAGAGGATCTGGTAGATGAGCAGCGCGAAGCTCATCAGCAACGGCATGGTGAAGAGACTGATGGTGTAGAGGCCCCGGATCACCTTCATGAACTTGAAGAGGAACAGGGCCATGAGCACCACGAAGATCATGAACGACAGGCGGCTGTTCACGTTCACCATAACCGCCATGTTCACCATGAACAACGCGCCCAGGATCAGGAAGCGAATCGGCTTCCGCGTGAAGTCGCGCAGGTAGAAGATGAGCATCAGGTTGACGATGGACATCACGTGCGACGCATCATAGATGCCCCGCATGAACGGCAGGTTGATGCGCCCCTCGAAGCCGTGTACCAGGTTGCGCAAACCGCCTGCGTAGCCCACCAGATTGAGCAGAATGAAGAACCCCAGGCCTTTGATCAGCTCCCACGCCATGTCCCACTCCTCGTTGGCGCGGTTGTACACCTGCACCACCACCGCGGCATTGAACGGCACCAGGAACATGATGCTCATGGAGGTGGTGTTCAGCGGGTTGAGCCCGGGAAAGTTCTTCCCGAAGGCCACCCACATGCTCGCCACGAGCGAAGTGATGAAGAGCATGCCCACCACGTAAACCCGGTTCACCATCACGGTGATCTGACCGCGCTGGATCATGTCCAACGCGTAGATGAACAGAATGAGGATCGAGGGGAGCACGCTGAGGATGACCCCTGCACTGAAATTCGTCTTGAACGTGACGTACGTGCCCAGCCCGTAGAACGGGAAGGTGAGCACGAACAACAGGTTGACGAGCTTGAGCTTGGAGATCACCGCGTTGGGCCGTTGGGCCGCGCCGAAGTTAGCGGCAACCGGTTCGCCGACGATGGCCTGCGACACCACCTTGTCCGGATGACCGACCTAATTGATGCCCAACTGCTTCTGGATCTTCGAGAAGAAGGGCGTCACGGCCTCATCCACCGAGGCGGGCAGCAGGTTCTTGATGGCGTTCTTGAACTTCCTGAACGAGGTGGGCTCGATGTACCGCTCGAAGTAGGCCATGTCGCGCTCAGCGTCCACCATCATGTTCCAAGGGTGTACCAAGGGGAACGTCGTCTCGTAGAGGTCCTCCTTGTTGCGCCGGTCGTTCTCGCTCACGGTGTGTGTGCCGTCGGCCCCGAAGCCGATGTTGCGGATCATGTTCACATTGGGGATGCAGGTGACCCCGCGGTTCAGTATGCGCGCCAGGTCCATCTGGTAGTCCCAGGAGCGGATGGTGCCTTCATACTGGGCCTGGAAGAGCTTGTAGGCCTCCTTCATTTCCGCCTTGCTCAGGAACTGACCAGCGAGGAGCCCACTGTCCCGTGCAGCCGGCCAGGCCTTCATCTCCACATCGTACTTGTTCCACACACGCCGCCAGCCGGCCCAGCCCCAGTAGGCGCCGTAGCCATGGGCCGAGTAGTAGTAGCTGTCCTTGTTCTTCACAGGCCACTCGGTCATCAGGTTGTTGCCCATGATGCACCACACACGCTCATCGTGGCGGTAGCGCTCGAGCAACTCCTCGCAGTACCAGAAGAAGCTCTGCGAAGGATAGGTGTCGTCCTCCAGCACGATACCCTCCTCCTCATTCTCCCAGAACCAGTCCATGGCGGTGCTCTCGCCCATCATGACGCCCAGGTTCTTGTCGCTGAACTTGGTGAAGAGCTGGCAGTCCCAATCCACCAGTTCCACCAGCGAACGGACGCGCTCGCAACGCTCCTTCTCGCCTTCGTTGCGCGCTCCATCGCAGGCGAAGTAGAGGCGCGGAGGCTTGGCCTCGCGGATGGCCTCCATCACCTGCCGCGCGCTGTCGTAGCGGTTGAAGGCGATGAACAGCACGGGCGTGCGGAGCGGTGCGGTGGGCTTGAAGGAGCTCATGTCGATCAAAAGATGTTCTCGCGGTTGTCCCGATGGTACACGGCGTAGTCGGCGAACATGGAAATGGCGTGGCGCGCAATGGTGCGGGGCGAAGCGAATTCGTCCACGAAGCGGTACAGGAACAGCTGCATGCGGTCGTGGTAGCGCACGGATACGTCCTGAACGATGTTGCCGTAGCGATCGTACGGCAGCACTTCAATGCAGCCTGCCGCATGGGCCGTGGGCAAAAGCATGTTGCTACCGTGCACCCCCACCACGATCTGGCTGCGTGCATAGGCTTCGCACCAGGCCAGCTCCGTGGACTTGTCCATCTTCAGGGTGCGCAGGTCCTTCACATCCGGACCAAAGCCGCCGGGATCGCCCAGCCCCACGACACTGTAGGTGACGTCCGGCATCGCCGCCGAGATACGCGCCATGCTGCGCTTGATCAGCCGGTCCTGCGCACGGATGTACCACCGGCCCAGGCTCTTCTTGAAGCCCAGCTTGTTCAGCACGCGGTACAGGAATTTCGCAGCGGGTGTGGCGAACCAGAGCCGGTCCTGCCGGGCCACGAAGGTGATGTGCTTCGGTGCACTGAGGTAGTTCTCCAGTGCGAACGGCTTCACCTTGGTGAACCGCTCAATGTCCATGGTGGCGAACTCAGGGTGGGCATAGCCACGCCCCAGGTACACCTCACTGTAACGCGGCAGCTGGTCCTGCACGAAGCGATCAATGGCCGTGTACCAGCCATGGGCCTCGCCCAAGCGCTGATCCACCAGCCACACCTCCGCCACACCGTCCGGTATCAACCACTGGAACATGCGCGGAAGCACGATGATCAGCCCCAGATCGGGGTGCTGGTCGAGGTAGTGCTGGGCGTTGTAGAGCTTCAGCAGCACATGGCCGTAGAGGAAGTCCAGGGTATTGAGGATGACGACACGATCGCATTGCTTGTGGACGATGCGTTCGATCTTGACCTCCTTGTCCTGCGGTGCCTTGAAGGATCGGATCAGCGGATCATGGATCCAGGGCTCTCCGTTGGTGGGGTTATGCAGGCGACCATCTGGCAAGCCTATGGCCATGGGGTTGTCCACCGCGAAGCCGACAGGCAGATCTTGCAGATAAGCATGTCCGCAGCGGCCGCAGGTGCGCTCCTGAAGCACATGTACACCGGGCCAGACCGATCGGCCCAGGTCCACCTCCGTACTTCCGCATGCAGGACAGGGGAACTCCGGGAAGGGCTCTGGTAGCAGGGGGACGAGGTGGCGGTCCTTCCGCATGGTCAACGGGCCTTGCCGATCTTCCAGAACGAGCCGATCGCGATGAACATCCATTTGAAATTGGCCCGGGTCTCCTTCATCAGCAGGTCCATCAGGAAGATGCTGATGGTGAACGAACCGATGGTGGCCCAGATGGCTCCGACCGACTTGAACGGAGGGATCAGGAAATAGTTCATCAGGATGTTGGTGCCCGCACCCACCACACCCGTCAACAGGGAATACTTGAACAGGCTCTCATTGGTGATGAAGCTCGACTTGCCCACACCCATGTTGGTGAAGAAAAGGCGGATGGCGAAGAGCGAAAGCAGGATGCCCGACGGCCGGAACTCCTCACCGAACAACAGCACCATCAGGGGCTCTGCGAGCAGGTACAGTGGCACGGCAGTGACCAGGAACATCAGGAACATCAGGCGATACTGGTTGATGAGGCGGTCCTCGTACTTCTCGCGGCTCTCCGCCTTGGCCCGGGTGATGGCCGGGGCCAGTGACTTCTGCACGATCACCGGCAGGAAACCCAGGGCCTCGATCATCTTCAGCGCGTTCGAATACTGACCCACTTCGGCGTCCGATGCGTCCTCACCCAGAACGGGACGCAGCATGTCGCCCAGCATCACCTGATCGATCTTGGCCTGCACATAGAGCGCCATGCCAAAGATCACCAGGGGCCACGATTCGTTCAGCAGGAATCCGGCCTCGCGCTTGTCATAGCGCCATTCCTTCAGCCGGTATCCATCATTCCGATAGGCCAGCAGGTAGCCGAGGGACATTGCCGCGTTCTCCAGCACGTACACCCATGCGAACCAGACCAACGGTGCCTGCCAGTAGACCAGGGCGATCTTGGCGAACGCACTGATGAAGACCTGGGCCATCTGTACCAGTACCGTGGGTCGTGAACGGACCTCGGCCATGAAGTGCCAGTCCACCACGGTGAAGGGCTTGAACACCTCGGAGGCCGCGATGATGAGCACGAGCATCGCCGTGAGCCCCTCCATCTCCTTGGCCCATGCAGACATGGCCACAATGGCGATCAGGATGAGCGCACCGAGCATGCGGATGACCACCGAGGTGCCGAGCAGTGCGTTGCGCCGCTGAGGGTCGCGCACCAGCTCGCGCACCACGATCTCGTCCAGCCCCATGGTGGTGAGGGCGAAGAAGATGCCGACGAAGCCGGTGGCGTAATTCAGCTTGCCGAACAGACCCGGGCCGAGGTAACGCGCCACCAGGATGCCCGTGCCCAGCACGACCACCAGACGCACCACCCGCTCCAGAAAAAGCCAGGATGTGTTGGTGAAATAGCGGCGAAAACCCTCCGAACGGATCATGCCGCCGCCTTACTTGGTGTAGTAGCCGTAGCCCTCGCCATAACCCTGACCGGGCTTCACGTCGTTCAGCAACAGGTCCACGTTGGCGATCTTCTTCTCCAGATACATCTCACCGATGAGACGCAATGCCCCCCTGCGCGTCACACCTTGACGGACCACGTACAGCGTGACGTCCACATGCCGCATCAGGATGACATACTCGCTCACGAGGCCCATCGGGGAGGCGTCCACGATGATCTTGTCATAGCGACCGCGCAGGTGCTTGAACAGCTCTGCGAAGCGCTCCTGCTCCACCAGTTCGAGGGGGTTGGGGGGAATGGGACCTGCTGTGATCACGTCCAGTCCTTGTATGTTGGTGGGGCGTATGAGCGCAGCCACCTCCGCTTCGCCGATCAGGTAGGTGGATAGGCCGGGGCCATCCTGCATCTCGAGCATCTCCGCCACTCGCGGCCGGCGCATGTCCGCGTCGATCAACAGCGTGCGCTTGCCACTGAGCGCCATGATCGTCGCCATGTTCACCGCGCAGAAGGTCTTCCCCTCACCGCTCATCGATGAGGTGAAGCCGATCACCTGCCGCTGTGTGTCAACATTGAGATATTGCAGGTTGATGCGCGCAGTACGGAAGGACTCCGCAAGCATCGATTTGGGCTCGTCCGGCAGCACCCGCTTGCGCTTGCTCGTGGGGATCATGGCAAGCAGGGGCAGCGGGCTCAGGCGCTTCAGCTCGTCGGCATCGGCTATGCGGTCGTTGAAGAAGTCGCGCAGGATCACGAAGCCCATCGGCAGCAGCAAGCCCAACACCAAGGCACCACCCAGCACCACCTTCTTGTCCGGAGCCACCGGCCCCAGCCCCTGCTGACGCGCTTCATCCACCACCACCTTGTCCACCTGATCGGATGCGATCGCGATACCCGCCTCCGCCCGCTTCTCCATCAGATAGTTGTAGAGGCTCTCGCTCAACTTGAACTTGCGTTCGATGTTGCCCAGTTTGCGCTCGTTCTCAGGCAGCTGGTTGAACTCATAACCGATGCGCCCCAGCCTCCTGTTGACGTCCTGCAGACTGATATCAGCCTGTTGCACGAGGCTCTCTGCGGTCTGTGCCAGGGAGGAGGTCATGTTCTTCAACTTGCGCTCCATGGCGATCACCGTGGGGTTGCTCTTCACCGTGGAGAGGTTCAACGCGGCCAGGTCCGCGCTCAGCTTGATCACGTCCAGCACCAGGTTGTTCAGAACGGGGTCATCGATGCCCGAGGAGGACGGTGCCGGCACATTGCGGAGGTCCGATGCGCTGCGTATCTTCTCCAGCACGGATTGGCAATAGCTGCGTCGGCGCATCAGCACCGAGCGCTCATCCTCCAGCCTGCTGCGCTCTGCGAACAACTGGTCCGAGGTGCCGGTGGCGCTCATCATGCCACCGCTGGTGCCCCGGAATCCTTCAATGGAGGTCTCCGCCTGCTTCAGCGAGTCGGCCACCGTGCCGATCTGCTCATCGATGAAGCTGATCGTCTTCAACCCCTTCTGCTGTTGTTTGTAAAGCTCCCCCTCGATGTAGGTCTCCATCAGCTTGTTGAGGAAGCGGCGCTCCTTCTGCACCACCTCCCCCTTGCTGTGCAACACCACGATGTTGCTCTTGTCGCTGAGCGGCTCGGCCAGCACCTTGCCGCGGTACTCGTTCACCAGGCCGTCCAGGTTGCGTATGATGAAGAAGTGCTCCTTGCCCTTGTACTGGCGGTCCTCCGGAAATTCGATGGTGAACCCCAGGTTCTTCGCCACGAACGGCTCTCCGATGGCCACGGTCTGGTCCACCTCGTAATCCGGAATGAACTCGTTCATCACCTCCTGCTTCTGCACATTGTACAGATGCACGTTCTTCCCCTTGGCCTTCACCCGGTAGGTGCCGGCCTCGCGGTCCACGCTCACATGCACCGGCAGGTCGGTGACCTGGAGGGCCAGGGTGTCCAGCCTGACATAGAACGGCGGGTACTCGAACTTCTCGACCGTGAGGAAATTATGCGTCTCAAAATAGCTGATACCCAGATCGATACGCTTGAGCGTCTTGGTGATGTTGGTCCTCGATGTCAGTACCGAGATCTGGTCCTCGATGTCGGTGCTGCTGCGCAGGTAGGACATCCCCTTGATGAACTCCTCCTGTGAACCTCCGAACGAGTTCCGGCTCTTTTCGCTCATCAACAGCACGGCCTGGACCGCATACTGCTTCGGGGTGGTCTTGATGTAGGCCACCGCCAACGCCAGTGCCACGGAAGTGGTGATGAGGAACAACCACCACTTGGCGACCAGCTTGCGGAAGATGCTCCGCAGGTCGATGGTGTCATTGATCGGAGCTGCGCTCATCAGTTCTGCGAATTCTGGATGACCGTGTACACCAATGCGGCAGTGCTGAGGGTGGATAGCAGGATGGTCAGCAGGTCCAGGTTCAAGCGACCCGCCCGTGCGCGCAATGTGGGCACATACACCACATCGTTCGGCAAGAGGTAATAGTATTCCGAGCTGAGCACATCAGAGCTTGACATGTCCACATACACTGCCTGCACCCCCCTATCGGTCTGGCGCATCACCTGCACGTGGGACTTGTCGGCGAACTCGTTCGGTCCGCCTGCCATGGACAAGGCCTCCAGCAGGGTGATCTGGTTGTTGTAGATGAAATAGGAGCCCGGGCGTTGCACATCGCCCAGGACGCTCACCCTGAAGCTGACCAACTTGAGGATCACCGTGGCATTGGTGAAATAGTCGTTGATCTTTTTCTGCACCAGCTCCTGGGCCTCGCCCACCGTGAGCCCCTGCACCTTGATCTTGCCCACAGTGGGCAGCTGCACATGACCGTTGCGGTCAACGGAGAAGCCGTTCACATAGAGGGCCGCATCGTTCATGCCCATGATCGCGTTCTGGGTCTCCACATTGAAGTACCGATGGGTCTGCTCATCGAGGCCCAGTACACGGATCGACAGCACATCGTTCACCTGCACCCGGTATTCGAACTTGCGGTTCTCGAACAGCTTGCTGGCACCTTCGCTCAACCCCGGATCATCCAGGTAATTGATGTTCCGCCTGCCCACACAGCCGGAGAGCAGGAGCAATGCCAGCACCAAGAGGGTCAATGCCCTGAATTCCTTCCTTGTTCGCATGCGCTTTTCAGTTCACCGATGCACCCATTCCCGGGCCGTAAGGCCACGCTCGGCCCGGACATGAAGGCCAAAGATACGTGCCCGCAGGACCCGAGGTTTCGCCGGTGCCCTGACCTGTGGCACCGTTGACAGGCATCCGATGCGACCGTTGGCCGATGGCAACGGGTGCTACAAGAGCTGCTCGCGCATGGCCTGAGGAATGGACCGATGGGTCCGGAGCTATCCGCCCTTCCTCGGACAGATTCTCACCGTTGGCCACGGCAATCGCCACGACCCATGTCTGGACAGGACCGCTAGCTGTGCCGCGTCCCGGTGCCCATGAACGAAGAGGACCCGCGCTGTGCGCGGGTCCTCGAACGTAGCCCGTAGGGGAATCGAACCCCTGTTTCATCCGTGAAAGGGACGCGTCCTAACCCCTAGACGAACGGGCCATTACAATCCCCGATCGAACGGGGTCCCCCGAAAGGGAGCGCAAATGTAAGTACCCTGAATGGATCCGTGCAAATGCTTCGATCCAAGTTTCGTTCAAGCCTGGGGCGTATCGTCCGCTTGAAAGCGGAACCCAAGCCGCTTTCCCGTGCTCATCGGAGCCGCCTTCAACTCGTTCATCTCGCTGACCGTCACCTGGTTCACCTGGTCGTAAGGAGGGGCCAGCAGGTCGAACTCGAGCACATGGAGCAACACGCTCTCCAGGATGGCGCGCAGCTGGGCACGGTCCATCGTTGCGTTCACCAGGTCGTTGTATAGAAAGCCCAGCTGCTTCTTGCCCTGCACGAAGTAGTGCCCTTCCCGGTTGAGGAAAATGCGGGCGACCAGGTAGCCGAGGTCGCGCTCCCTGTTGTATTTGAAGGAGTCGTTCAGAAAGTTGAACACGTTGATCACACCAAAATAACCACGGGTCTCATCGTCCTCCAGGTAACTGCTGCGCCACAGGCTATGTCCTTGGTCGAGCCGAAAGACATTGGTGTGCATCTGGAAGATGACCAGGTCACCAGCCACCCTGGCCTCGCAGCCATGTTCACCACGGTCCCGGTAGTGCAGCGCCAGCCGCTCATCCCTGCCATTGGTGGCAGCCGCCAGCCTTGCCACCACTTGCTCAAGCTCATCCTTCAGCTCCTTGAACAGGTCCGTGGTGCGGTGGAACACGTCCTGCTTCATGCAGGACTTGCTCAGCAATGTGCTGACGATGCGCTGGTGTTGTTCGCTGTGCTCCATTCAATATGCGCGTGCGAAAATGACCCTGCGTGAACTTGGCCGACCGGTGACCATGCACTGGCCTGGTGCACCGTCCCCATCCAATGGGATGCACCGGATGGTGGCTTTTGTCTCCTCCTTTACCAAGGCCTCTGTCTCCGGTGTGCCATCCCAATGGGCGAGCAGGAAGCCCCCCTTCTCGATCTCCTCCTTGAACTCCGCATAGCTGTTCACTGCTCGCGTATTGGCCTCTCGCATGGCCAGGGCCTTCTGGTAGAGGTTCCCCTGGATGGCCTCCAGCAGATGGGCCACCTTGTCAGCCAGGTCCGTCACCTGCATCACCTGCTTTTCCATGGTATCGCGGCGAGCGACCTCCACGGTCCCGTTCTCCATGTCCCGGGGGCCGATGGCGATGCGTACCGGACAGCCCTTGAATTCATACTCGGCGAACTTCCAGCCAGGCTTCTTGGTGTCGTCGTCGTCGAACTTCACGCTGATGCCTTTGGCGCGCAAGGCTTGGAGCACCGGTGCGATGTAGGCGTGCAACGCGGCGAGCTGCTCGCTGTTCTTCGCGATGGGCACCACGGCCACCTGGATGGGGGCCAGCTTGGGAGGCAGGACCAGGCCATGATCGTCGCTGTGGGTCATGATCAGTGCACCCATCAGCCGGGTGCTCACGCCCCAACTGGTGGCCCATACGTGTTCCTGCTTGTTCTCCCGGGTGGTGAACAACACATCGAAGGCCTTTGCGAAGTTCTGCCCCAGGAAATGCGAGGTGCCGGCCTGCAGGGCCTTGCCATCCTGCATCATGGCCTCGATGCAATAGGTCTCCTCAGCCCCTGCGAAGCGTTCGCTCGCGGTCTTGATCCCTTTGATCACCGGCATTGCCAGCCATTCCTCGGCGAACACTCGGTACACCTCCAGCATCCGTTCGGTCTCCTCAATGGCCTCCTCCTTGCTCGCATGGGCGGTGTGTCCCTCCTGCCAGAGGAACTCCGCTGTGCGCAGGAAAAGCCGCGTGCGCATCTCCCAGCGCACCACATTGGCCCATTGGTTGATGAGCAATGGCAGGTCCCGGTAGCTCTTGATCCATCCGCGATAGGTGTTCCATATGATGGTCTCGCTCGTGGGCCGCACGATCAATTCCTCTTCCAGCCTGGCATCGGGGTCGACCACCACGCCGTGCACCGGGTCGCTCTTCAGGCGGTAATGGGTGACCACGGCGCATTCCTTGGCGAAGCCCTCCACGTGGCTGGCCTCCTTGGCCAGGT
>CAYZBO010000027.1:0-33450 GCA_964476665.1 uncultured Chryseobacterium sp.
CAGCTGATGGAGTGCGTGAACATCATCCGCACCAGCGTGCGGCAGTTCGCGTAGGGCTGGACAGATAGTCCCGATCGTGGACGATAGGATATCCGTGTAATGGTATCTGTCTAGATTGAATTTCTATGCACGATGTGACCTTCGTGTGATATCCTTTATATACTCTGCTAAAGCTGTGGCATTATTATACTGTTGTTCCTTTGATGAGTATAAAAGGCAGACCGGACCATTATCAACATGACTGACAAGTTCATTTACTACATCCTTATTTGAATCAAGTTCGGAAAAATAGCTCTTTTTGAATGCGGTCCATTTTTCTGGTTCATGGTTGAACCATTTTCGAAGCTGGTCGGAAGGTCCGATAGATCTTAACCATAGGTCTATTTTTGCGTCTTTCTTGGATAATCCTCTGGGCCAAAGCCGGTCTACCAATATTCTGAATCCATCATTGGGTCCAGCTTGTTCATAAACTCGCTTTGTTTTGATATTCATTTTCCGTGGTCAAGTGTATGGTGTTGTTGGCCGGATGGTCTTTGCAGATCGCTCCGACCATGAGAGATACACGTAATGCGCCGTGTAGCACACATGCACTTCGGTACTGAGCGGATCGTTCAAGTGTGAGTGCATTGTCCCGGTGAAGTGACCCACCGAAGATACCGATCATGGCCTGCTGACCAACCACGGCGACATCATCCGCTTTGCGCCACCGCTGGTGATCACCAAGGAACAGCTGATGGAGTGCGTGAACATCATCCGCGCCAGCGTGCGGCAGTTCGCGTAAGGAGGCCTATTGCTTCACGAAGCGGGTGGTGGCCATACCTCTCTCACTCCGGAAGGTGACGAGGTAGCTTCCGCTGGTGATACCCGATACGTCAATATGGATGCGGTCGCCATGCACGCGTTGCGTGAGCAGCGCCCTGCCAAGCCCATCCACGATGGTCAGGTCGCCCATACCCAAGTCGGCATCCATCCGCAATTCGATGCGGTCTGTCGTCGGATTGGGAAATAGTTCCAAGCTTGGGGTGGCCACCTCCGACATGCCCGTGGGCGCGCAGATCACCGCGTTCAGGTACTGCCAGATCTGGTCGTTGTAGAGGTTCGGCACGAAGAGGTCCTCGGTGGGCAGTTCGCCCATGCGCACCACGACGAGGCCTGTGGCGGGCGAGACGTTGATCAGCTGGCCGTTCTTGCCCATGGCGTTATAACAGTCCTGGGGCGCGTTCGGCATCAGCGGGCCCGGCAGCACGAGCTGCACGCCCGGCAGCATGAAGCTCTCCTGGCCATTAAGCCACCACAGGTAGCCATACGCCTCGTTGAGCCCTTGGGAGGGCGACACCATGTCTTGGAAGTACCCGGCATCGGTCATGATGGGCGTTCCGTTCCAGCTTCCACCGGATAGGGCCAGCAGTCCGAAACGGGCCATGCTGCGCGCGCGGCTGATGAAGACCTTGTTGTAGCCGGCCTGCACGAAGAGTCCGGTGATCCCCGTGGTGGTGCTGAGGTTGCTGAACACATAGCTGTTCAGCGTCTGGCCGGTGGCGCCTTCCAGCACGCCGTCCAGCAGGGTGTAGGGGGCGTTGTAGTAGGACCAGCGGGTACCGGGGGCGGTGAGGTAGGTGAGGCACTCCGGGTCGGTGCAGTCGAACTGACCGTCGGTATCGTCAAGTCCCGTGGTCATGGCCATCTGGTCGCGGATGGTGATGGCGGCTTCCTGCTCCGGGGTGCAACTGGTCCAGCCTTCGCCCAGGTAGGTGCTGCTGGGCTCATCGATGTCCAGGTGGCCCTGCTGTTGGGCGAGGCCTACGAGGAAGGCGGTGAGGCTCTTGCCAGCACTGGCCCAATACCAGACGCTGTCCTGCGTGAATGTGCCGAAGTATTGCTCCAGCACGATGCGGCCGTCCTTCAGTACGATGAAGGCCTTGCTGTTGCTCTCTTCCAGGAAGCCGTACAGGGCGGGCAGCTGATCGGTACACCAGCCGAGCGCCTCGGGGTCGGTGGTGGCCCAGGTGTTGCCCACCACGGGCGGATAGTAGAGCTCCTGCGCCCGCAGCGGGGCCAGCAGCAGCACGAAGAGGAGCAGGAGGAGGGTGCGCATCACGGGTTGGACGTTGGAAGCGGCCGGTTGTCCGATCGGGTGGCGAGGAACACGTTGAGGAGCACGAGCCCGAAGCTGCCGATGCCCAAGGCGCTGGCGTTGGCGAGCATGTCCGACACAGGACCCAGCGGATCCTCCCAGTTGCCACCGTAGGCCACCAGCAGGGGTACGGCCACCCACGGCAGCCAGCGCGCACGGCCGGGCTGGAAGAGGTGGAGCAGGGTGAGCAGCACGATGGGCCCGGCGAGCAGGAAGTGCTGGGTGTCGGTGAGGGTGATACTGGGCACGAGGGCCACCAGCAACAGGTATTCCAACGCGAAGCGACCGGGCGATCCGTGGGTGGAACGGCGCAGGCGATCGCGGAGCACGAAACCGCCGAAGCCCGCCGCCACAAGGGCCAGCAGGACGTAGGGCAAGAGGGGGCTGGGCGGCAGGAAGTGCTGCAGTAGCGTACGATAGACGATGGTGTAGAGCGTGTTGATGGCCCGCTTGTCGTCGCCGGCGATGTAGATGAGGTCGGCGTTGTGGGTGGCCATGGTGGCGGCCCAGGCGCGGAGGGCTTCAGCGTTGGCGCTGAACCCGAGGAACAGAGCGGGCAGCAGCAGTCCAGCAGCGATCGCGATGAATGCGAGGCCGAGGGCGCGGAGGTGGCCACGCAGCACCAGCAGGGGCAGGAGCACGGCGAAGTGGGGCTTGGCGAGGATGATGGCCCCGAGCAGCAGACCCGGCCACGTGCGGGCACCGCTGAGCAGCCCTTCCAGCGCCACCAGCAGGCCCCAGAGCAGCAGCATGTTGATGTTGCCCAGGTGGAGCTCGCGGTGCAGGTGGACGCCCATGAGCAGGGCGAAGAGCCAGAGCACCAGCGGGCGGGCGACGGGCTGGCCGGTAAGCTGGGTGCGCAGCAGGCTGTCCATGCGGCGCAGGCCGTCCACGAAGGCCAGGGCGATGAGCAGGTACTGCAGGGTGGCCGCGGCGGTGTAGGGCAGCAGGGTGAAGGGCAGGTGGAGCAGGGCCATCACCGGCGCATACTTGAAGAGGCCGCTGTCCAGCCCGTGGGCCACGCCATAGAGCGGTTCGCCGTGGCACAGGGCTTCGGCCGCGCCGTAGTACACCCGGAAGTCGTTGAGCCAGAACCGACCGTTGATGTGCTCCACCACCATCAGCAGGAGGAAGAGGAGGAACAGGACGAGCTGAATGCGGCCCACGGGATCGTTCCAACGGGGCAGCGGGCGGGTGGGCGGCATGCCGGAACGCTACTGCTTGCTGCGGTCCACCTCCTTCACCAGCCGGCCGTTGTCGTAGTGGAGCTCGCGGTACACCTGGCCGTCAGGGCTGTAGTCCAGGTGGATGCCATGCTCCTTGCCGTTCTGCCAGGTCTCGGTGTATTTGCGGGTGCCGTTCTCGTAGAAGTACTCCCACACGCCATGCTCCACGCCATTGGCGAAGCGGCCCACGTATTCCAGCTGGCCGTTGGGGTAGTAGACCTTCTCCATCACCTTCACGGCCTCTTCGCCCTTGCCCTTCATGTACACCACCACCTCCGGCTTGTTATTGGGGTGGGTGGCGGCCACGAACTTGTGGGTGGAACAGGCGCTGAGGGCGAGCAGAGCGGCGAACAAAAGCGCGGAGCGGAACACCATGACCGTGCGAAAATAGGGGATCAGCGCTTCCGGGTCCAGTGTTTAGAACCAGGCCATGAGCTTGATGTTGAAGCGGCGCGGGGTGAGGAAGTCCGGAATGGAGTACTGGCGTCCGCTCACATCGGTGATCCAGGTGTGATCGATGGTGTTGTTGATGTTGAGCAGGTTGAAGACCTCCACGCTCAACCACATGTCGTTGATGTGCCGCAGCCAGTTGGTCTTCTCCTGTCCTTTGGCGCCAAGCAGCTGCTTGCTGAAGCCGATGTCAACGCGGCGGTAGAGGCTGGTGCGGAGGGTATCCGCGTAGCGCTCGGCATCGGGCGGGCCGAAGGGGAGGCCGGTGCCGAAGACCACGCTGAGCTGCACCTTGAAGGTGGGCCAGCGCGGCATCTCATCCTGGAAGAAAAAGGCCACGTTGACGCGCTGGTCGGTGGGGCGGGGGATGGAGCCCGGCTCGATGCGGGTGCTGTCCACGGCCACCTGATCAAAGGTGAAGCCGGGGCGGATGGTATCGCCGGCGGCGTTGGTGCGGATATAGTAGAAGTCGTTGACCAGGTCCTCGCGGGTGCTCATGACACTGGCACCGACCCAGCTCTCGATCCCAGGAATGAACTCGCCATTGAGCTTCATGTCCAATCCGGTGGCGAAGCCGTTCGCGATGTTCTCGCCGTAGTAGCGGATACGGATGTTGTCCACCTCGTAGGGGATCAGGTCGTCCAGCTGCTTGTAGTACGCTTCCGCCGTGAACTTGAAGGGGCGCTCCCAGATCTCGAACAGGCGGTCCATGCCCAGCAGGAAGTGGATGGAGCGTTGGGCGCGGATGTTGGGGTTGAGGGTGCCGTCGAAGCGCCGCATCTCGCGGTAGAAGGGGGGCTGGTAGTAGAGGCCGCTGGCCAGCCAGAAGCTGTAGTCGCGGTCCACCGTATCACCAGCGGCGGTATGCTTCTTCCAGCCCGGGTGGAAGGTGAGGCGCGCGCGGGGGCTCACCACGGTCTGTCCATTGTAGCTCCAATGCTGTGCGCGCGCCCCGGCGATGAGGGTCCACCAGCGGTCCTCACCCGTGTCCCAGCGCCAGGTGCTTTGTGCGTAGGCCGAGGCACGCAGGGAAGCGACCTCCAGCCGGCTCTTGAGCACCTGACGAAGCTCCAGGTCCTCACCTGTGTTGAGCGGAGCGCTGTAGCCTGCGGAATCGATCATGGTCCACTCACTGAGGCGGTCGTTGATGACCTCGCTGCGGAGGTCGGCGCCCCATTGCAGGTAGCTCTTTGGGCGTTGCAGGTAGCCTTTGTGGGCGAAGCTGACCACAGTGGCATCGAGCTCGTTGCGGGCATGGTCCAGGAAGCCGCCGATGCCCAGGTCGCGCACCACTTCGCCGAACTGTTCGCTGCCCAGGTCGCGCTCCAGCTCGCCCAGCCGGTATTCGCCCAATATGTCGAAGCGCTCGCTTTCGATGGTGCGAAAGGCGCTGGAGGTGAACTTCAGCAGCAGGTCATCGTTGACCTTGTAATTGAGGTTCAGGGCGCCGAAGTAGGTCTCGAAGGCGGTGCGTTCCTGCCCTTCGAAGAAGACGGTGAAGCGCAGGGCCTGGTTGAAGCTGCCGAACTCGGTCTCACGGTCCTGCGGCACCAGCCCGTAGGTGTTGCGCGAATAGAGGCCGAGGAAGCCCAGTTCGAGCCGGTCAGTGAGGTCGTAGGTCCAGTAGGTCTGCAGGTCGGTGTAGACGGGCCGGTATTCGCCCTGGGTGTCGAGGCCGGAGAGCAGCAGTTGGTTGCGGCGGTAGCGCAGGCCGGTGATCTGGCGCAGGCGGGCACCGCGCATGGCGTTCTCGATGTGGACCGAGCCGCCCATCAATCCGGCGCTGGCACTGCCTCCGAAGGACTTGGGGCGCTTGTACTGGATGTCGAGCACGCTGCTGAGCTTGTCGCCGTAACGGGCCTCGAAGCCGCCGGCGCTGAAGTTGATGCGCTCGATGAGGTCGGGATTGGGGAAGCTGAGGCCCTCCTGCTGGCCGGCACGCACGAGGAAGGGGCGGTACACCTCGATGTCGTTCACGTACACGAGGTTCTCATCGAAGTTGCCGCCGCGCACGCTGTACCCGGCGCTGAGCTCGTTGCGCATGGCCACGCCGATCTGGCCGTAGAGCAGGGATTCCACGCCCCCCTGCGGATTGGGGTTGAAGCGGGCGATGCGGGGGTCGAGGGAGGTGATGCCTTCTTCGCGTTCACGCCGCCGGATCCCTTCCACGTCCACGATGCCCAGGGTGCGCAGCTTGAGCCGGATGTCGATCGTGCGTACTTCACCGGTCCGCAGGGTGATGGTGCGTTCCTCCGGCAGCAGACCGGTGTAACTGAAGCGCAGGGTGAAGGCGCTGTCCGCAGGCAGTTCCAATTGGTAGCGGCCTTGATCGTCGCATACGGCGCCACGTGTGCTGCCCACCACGATGACGTTGGCCAGGGGGAGGGTCTCACCCAGTTCATCCCGCACAAGGCCGGTGAGGGTGCCGGTGCCTTGGGCGCTGCTTGCAAGGGAGAGCAGAAGGGCGAAAAGGAACAGCAGCGGCCGGGTCATGGAGCAGGTCGGCTAAGGTAACGGGCGGTGGTGCTGCGAAGTATGTGGAGCCTCCACACCCCACCTTTGCACCATGGATGCCCACGCCCTCGACCCCCGCGCCGAAGCCTTCCTGCGCCTGCTGAAGATCATGGATGAACTGCGCGAACAGTGCCCGTGGGACCGTAAGCAGACCCTCGAGACCCTGCGGCCGCTGACCATCGAGGAGACCTATGAACTGGGGGATGCCATCCTGGAGAAGGACCTCGATGGGGTGAAGAAGGAGCTTGGCGACATCCTGCTCCACATGGTGTTCTACGCCAAGATCGGCGCGGAACAAGGGGCCTTCGACATAACCGACGTGCTGCACGGCATCTGCGACAAGCTCATCCACCGCCACCCGCACATCTACGGCGATGTGAAGGTGACCGATGAGCACGAGGTGAAGGCCAATTGGGAGAAGATCAAGCTGCAGGAAAAGGCCCAGAAGGATGGTCAGGCGAAGAGCGTGCTGGAAGGCGTGCCCAAGGGACTGCCCAGCCTGGTGAAGGCCATCCGCATCCAGGACAAGGCGCGCGGAGTGGGATTCGACTGGGAGCACCGCGATCAGGTGTGGGAAAAGGTCCATGAAGAACTGCGCGAACTGAAGCATGAGGTGGACCGCGGGTCGGAGCGGCAGGCCGAAGAGCTGGGCGATGTCCTCTTCAGCGTGGTGAACTATGCCCGCTTCCTTGGTGTGGATCCCGACGAAGCGCTGGAGCGCACCAACCGTAAGTTCATAGAACGCTTCCAGTACCTGGAGCGCGAAAGCAGCAAGGACGGCAAGGTGATGGGGGAGATGACCCTGGCCGAGATGGATGCCTATTGGGAACGCGCCAAACACCTGTGATGGAAGCGCTCAGGGCCGTGCTCTTCAGCCTGCTCATCGGCTTCCACAATGCCCTTGAGCAGGACGACCGTGGGGTGGATGAACTCCGTGGTCCACGGATCGAACGCCGCCATTGGGTGGAGCCCGAGGGTGCTTCCCCGTCGCGCTGCTTCTTTTGGGCCGAGAGCAGCCTGCTCAATTGACCCGCATCCGGCCTCCTTGGCCGCAACATAACTTCACATTGCCGTGACGTCCGGTCCCCCGGATCGTCCGACCTTTGCATCCCCTTTGGGGATGTTCATCCGCACCGTGCTCCGCTCCTTCGCCTCGCTCGTGGTCCTGCTCTTGGGCGGTACCCTCTTCGCCCAAGTCCCCACCAAATGCCTGGAGATCGAGAGCATCCTGGTGGATGCCTGCAACCCCTCCGACCTCTGCAGTGGCTCCAGTGAAGGGCAGAACGAGATGGTCCGCTTCCGGGTGGGACCGGCGCCGATCGCCCTGAACGACCTCGAAGCCGACTGGCCGAACAACCCCTGGCGCGGCCTCATACAGAACGGCACCACTGCCCAGCTCACCACCGCGCTCAATGCCACCGTAGGTTCCTGCGGACGACTCCTGGAACCGCCCGGTGGTATCCTGCCTGCGGGTGCCCAGGTGCTCATGGTCACCAGCACCGAGATGTGCGTGGCCGCGAATCCCTTCACCGGCCTGGCCGATACGCTGTACATCGTTTTCCAAGCGCCTGGCAACACCCAGGGTCACTTCGCCAATAATCCAGCGGTGGGCGGACCCGAGAGCCCCGATGCGCCAACGGGCACCAGCGTTCGTACGCTCATCCTCAGCCATACCGCCGGCAATTGCAGCGACACCGCCAGCTACGTGCGTGAGATGTTGGTGAACGTGAACGGCCTCTATGCCGGCGTAAGCGCACTGAACGATGGCGCCACCACCCGCTTCTCCTGGCCCGGTGTGCCACAAGTGACCTATGTGAACCTGGGATGCCAGGCCCCGATCGAACCGGTGACCGTGGAAGCAGAGGCCTTGGGTGAGCTCTGTGGCGGATCGCCGGTCACCTTGCAGGGCACCGTGCAAGGCAGCGTGCTCTCGGTGGCGTGGACCGGAGGAGCGGGCACGTTCAGCGATCCCACTGCGCTCACCACCACCTACACGCCAGCCCCCGGCGAGACCGGCACGGTGGTGTTGCAGCTGTGTGTGGAGACGGACTGTGCCGTGCCGGTGTGCAGCACCGTGGAACTGGCCGCTGGTGCGGGTCCAGTGCTCGCCATCGGCCCGGATGCGCCTGTGGTCTGCATGGGAACGGCCGTGGACCTGGTCGCGAGCGGCGCGGATTCCTACGTGTGGAGCACCGGTGCCACGGGACCTGTGCTGAGCGTTACGGAGCCTGGTATCTTCACGGTGGTGGGAAGCAACGCCTGTGGCTCGGAGAGCGGCAGCATCGAGGTCACCGCCGGGGTGCTTCCCCAGGCGAGCATCAGCGGCCCAGACAGCTTCTGTGAAGGCACCACGGTCACCTTGCAGGCCACGGGTACCGGTCCCTTCACATGGAGCACAGGCGTCATCGGCGATCTGATCGTGGTCGGCGCTGCCGGCACCTACTCGGTCACGACCGCCAACAGTTGTGGAAGCACCTCTGCCTCGCTCACCCTCGTCCAGCAGCCTCTGCCGCAGGTGTCCATTGGGGGGCTGAACGCCATCTGCGCCGGTACGAGCACCACGCTCGCTGCGTCCGGAGCCACCAGTTATGTATGGAGCACGGGTGCCGCAGACCCGAGCATCACGGTGTCACAGGCGGGCACCTACACCGTGGTGGGCAGCAATTCCTGTGGAAGTGATGAAGCCACGGTCACGGTATCGTTATTGCCTGCTCCGTTGCTCGTGCTTTCCGGTGAAGCGGTGATCTGCCCGGGCGAGAACACCGTGCTCACCGCCTCCTCCAACTCCACGGTCACCTGGAACACCGGGGCGATGGGGCCTACGCTCACGGTGACCGCACCGGGCACCTACACCGCCACGGCCACCAACAGCTGCGGGTCGGTGAGCGATGGCCTGGTGGTCGACCAGATCGATCTGGGCAGCGGCATCACGGCTTCTGTTGTGAGCGGCTTCGCGCCGTTGAGCGTGCAGTTCGGACAGGATGGACCGGTGGGCAACTGGGACTTCGGTGATGGTGCGGAGGCGACCGGAACTTCCGTTGGCCACGTCTTTACGCAGCCCGGTACCTATGTTGTGTCTTTGGTCATCGCGGCGCAAGGGTGCACCTTCACCGATGAGGTGCTGATCACCGTGCTGCAGCCAGGCACCGTGGTCACGGAGGAATTGAGCTTCATCGAGATGCCCAACGTGGTGACGCCCAACGGCGATGCCTTCAATGAGCTGTGGACGCCCATCGCGCAGCGCATCGTGCGGTTGGAGATCGCCATCTACAACCGCTGGGGGCAACTGGTGGGTGTCATCGACCGGCCCGGCCAGAGCTGGGACATGCGTGGACCTTCGGGCGAGCTGGTCGCCGACGGCACCTACTTCTACACCCTGAACGCTTGGGGGGGCGATGGTGTTGATCATGTGCGCAACGGCTCTTTCACTGTGCTGCGTTGATGGCCGAACTCCCTGCATACCCCTGGCACGTGCCGTTGCAGTTGGTGGGAATGGCACGCTTCCACGTTGCCGTGTCGGCTGTGTTGTTGGGCGCGATCGCCGTACATGCCCAGTGTACCACCACGATCGCCACGTACCCTTACAACGAGGGCTTCGAGGCCGGACCGGCGTGGAGCAGTGGTGGGGTGGGGGATGATTGGGCCTGGGGTACCCCGGCACATCCCACGATCAACAGCGCGGCCAGCGGGACCAAAGCCTGGTGCGTGGGCGGGCTTACCGGCAGCTTCTACACCTATGGTGAACAGAGCTACCTGGAAGGCCCCTGCTTCGACCTCAGCAGCCTTGCCTATCCCTATGTCAGCTTCAGCCTGTTCTGGGAATGTGAACGCACCTATGATGGCATGGCGTTGCAGTACTCGCTGAACGGCGGCACCAGTTGGACCAACGTGGGTTCGGTGAACGGTCCTTCCGACTGCCTGAACACCAATTGGTACAACACGGCCAACATCACCAACCTGCAGCTCGCCTCACCGCGCAACGGCTGGAGCGGCCGCATCGGTCCCACACAGGGGTCATGTGCGGGCGGACAGGGTAGTGCAGGCTGGGTCACTGCGGGCCAGTGCATCGGTGATCTTGCCGGGGAGGCCAGCGTGAAGTTCCGCTTCGTGTTCGGCGCCGGTACGCAATGCAATGACTACGACGGCATCGCCATCGATGACTTCTTCGTGGGCGAAGCTCCGCCCAATGTGGCCGCCTTCAGCTTCACGTGCAACGGTAGCACGGTGGGTTTCACGCAGAACGCCCCGCTGTGCCCCACCAGCTTTGCCTGGAACTTCGGTGATCCCGCCTCGGGCGCCGCCAACACGAGCGCTCTCGCCAACCCGGCCCATGTGTTCTCCGGTCCGGGTACCTACCAGGTGACCCTTACGGTCAATGGACCCTGCAACGCACCCGGCAGTATCACCCTTCCTGTCACCGTGCTGGGTGTGGAGGTGGATGCGGTCGAGCCGGCGTGTGGTGCCAACAATGGCACCTTGACGGCCGTGGTCACAGGTGGGGGTGGGCCCTACACCTACGCTTGGACACCCGGCGGACAGAGCAGCGCCACGATCACCGGTCTGGGGGCTGGCAGTTACAGCGTGTCCGTGACCGCGCCCAACGCCTGTGGGGCGGCGGCCGATGCGCAGCTCGGCAACGGGGCCGCAGCGCCCAGCGTGAGCATCGCCACCACGCCTGTGAGCTGCTTCGGTGGTGCCAATGGCACAGCGACCGTCACTGTCAGCGGTGGCACACCACCTTATAGCTATGCATGGTCCGGCGGGTTGCCCGCTGCGATCGTCCAGAACGGGTTGCAGGCCGGTACGGTCGGTTGCACCGTGACCGACGCGAGCGGTTGTGCAGGTACTGCAGAGGCGGAGGTAATGGGACCTGATGAGCTGGTGGTGGATGCGCCGGCGGCGCTGGACCTGTGTGCCGGTGCGCCCCTGACCGTGCTCGCGAGCGCTTCAGGAGGTACGCCGGCCTATACCTACACCTGGACACCGCCGCTGCCCTACGAAGTGCTGCCCGGGATGAACAGCTACAGTGTGGTGGCCACCGATCAGAACGGATGTACGTCCGCCGCAGCGAGCACGGCTGTGAACGGCGCCACCACTGAGGCCCCGGTGTTCTCGTGGAGCGATACCACGGGCTGCGCACCGCATTGTGTCACCTTCACGGACAATGCATCGACCGATGGTGTACGTACCTGGTCGTTCGGCGATGGTGCCGTGGCCGAAGGACAGGCAGTGGAGCACTGCTTCACAACGGCCGGTCTGTTCCCGGTGACGCTCACCATAACCAGTATCGACGGATGCACTGCCACGCTCACCGTGCCGGATCTGGTGGAGGTGTGGCCGGTGCCGCAACCGCGCATCGCCACCTCGGGCACGGTCGTGACGCTCGACGATGCCACCTTCACGCTGAACGCGGCTGGCAGCGGTTGGGACTCCTGCGCCTGGTCCTTCGGCGACCCCGCAGCCACATTGGCATTTGATCCCGTGGTGAGCTTCACCTATCCCGAGCCGGGCTGCTACACCGCTGAACTCACGGTCTGGAGCCCCGAGGAATGTACCGCATCGACCACGCGGGAGCTCTGCGTGGAGGAGGAGTTCGCCATTTATGTCCCCAATACCTTCACCCCGAACGGCGATGGCTTCAATGACCTGTTCCGCGCGGTAAGCCCGTTGTTGCAGCCGCGTGCAGTGGAGTTGCTGATCTTCGATCGGTGGGGGCGTTCCGTGTTCGTGGGCAACACGTTGGAACCGGGATGGGACGGCACCTCCAACGGCACCGCAGTGGAACCCGGTGTGTATGCATGGCGCTTCTCATTGGTGGATGCGTTCGGCACGCAACACGTCCGCTCGGGCCATGTGACCTTGCTGCGATAGCCAGCCGAACGAAGAAGCCCCGGGCAGGACCCAGGGCTTCGTTTCGATGTTCCGATCGCTCAGCGGATGTTGTCCTGCTTGCGCCTCAGGGCGTTCAATGTGTTCATGATCTCCTCTTTGCTCAGCGTGATGTCCTGCTGCTGTGAGCTGGACTTCGGGAGCTTGTCCTGATACTTGTTCAGGGTGCTTTGAGCCTTGGCTTCGCTCTGCATCAGCTTCGCGACCGACGCTTCTCCTTTTGCCAGCTTTTGACGTGCCTTCGTAAGGCGCTGCAGGTCTTTGGGGTCATTGGTCAGGGCGAACTTCTTCTCAAGTCCGCTGATGTCACCCTGAACGCGGGCATTGTCGGCCATCGCTTTGCCCCGTTTGGCCTTCAATTTTGCGAGTTGCCCGTTGGCCTTGCCGATCTGCTTCTGCAGTTTGGCCTCGTCGCTCTTTGCATCAGCGAGTTTCTCGCTGGTGCGGTCGAGCATCTTCTGGTAAGCGTCGATCTGCTTCTGCACCACGGCCTTGTTGTACTTCACGGCGAGCCCGCGCACGTAGGCTTCGTGCGCAGGTGACGCGGGCAGGGCAGTGCTGTCCGTCGCCAAAAAGACCACGGTCAGGCGGCTCAGGTCGCTTTTCTTCTCGGTGGTGGCCCCCACCGCAAGGTCGACCGGTGTGCTGCCCAGTTCGGGGAGCATTACACCGTTCGCACGCATCGGTTTGCTCCCGGTCACTTCACGGCTCAGGGCTTTCATGTCCGCTTTCCACATGTCCAACACGTCACCCGCATCTGCTTCATGCACTGCCACGGTATGGGCCGGCAATCGGTGTGTGCCGACGAGCAGGCTGTCCGGCACCACGGTGATGGGGCGGTCCCAAGTCTTGGTATATCCCTCCTTGGTCTTGTCCTGCGCGCTGATGGAGGTCAGCAGCAAGACGGGAACTGCAAGGCTTAGGGTTGTTCGTAGCAGGCGTCGTTCCATGGTGATCATGCCGCAAAGCTAGTTGCGTGCCCGCACCCTGGTCATGACGATCGCTAGCTGTTCGATCACTCGCTCAAGGACTTGAGCTCTGCATACACACGGTGAAGCGGAAGGCCCATGACGTTGTAGAAGCTTCCCTCGATGCGTTCCACGGTCGTGTGGCCCAGCCAATCCTGCACCCCGTAGGCGCCTGCCTTGTCCAGCGGTCGGTGGCGCGCCACGTAGTAGGCGATCTCCACATCGCTCATCGCACGAAAATGCACGCGTGTCACATCGGTGAAGGAACGCATGCCGCCCGCATGCCGCAGGCAAACGCCCGTGTACACTTCATGCATCCGGCCGCTCAGCAGGCCCAGCATGCGTCGTGCGTCGGCGTCGTCTTCCGGCTTGTTCAGGAGCATCTCCCCCAGGATCACCGTCGTATCCGCGGTCACCAGCACTTGGTCGGGGGCGAGCTTTCCGGTCCACGCCTCCGCCTTCTTGCGCGCGAGGTGTTCGGCCACTTCGCGCACGGGAAGGCCCGCGGGCGGCGTCTCATCCACCTCCACCTGGGTGATCTCCACCGGCAGGTCCAGCCCCTGCAACAGCTGCCGCCTGCGCGGCGATGCTGAAGCGAGCACCAAACGCCAGGGGTGGATGGGAGGGTGTAGCTCGCTCATGTGTCAGGGAAGGATGCGGATGAACAAGGCATAACCGATGGCCAAGACCATGGCGGCCTTCATCAACTGGCCGGCCCGCACATGCTCACTGCGCACCACCGCCTGATAGGTGAACCCCGCCGAGAGCAGCAGGCAACCGATGACACCGATGCCGATGTACCAGTAGGAGAAGGGGTCGTGCAGGGCGATCATACGCAGTGTCAGCAGGCCTGCCACCAACAGACCGATATAGAACAGGGCCAGGCCCTTCGCCCATTTCATGCCCCATACAATGGGCACGGTGCGACAGCCCTCCTGCTCATCACCCTTGATATCCGCCATGTCCTTCTGCAGCTCGCGCACCAGCGTGCTCACGAAGGCGAAGGCGGAGTAGACGAGGATGAAGTACCACAGCTCCTGCACGGACGCGTCCATCTGATACTGCTCACCGTTCTGCATGCCGATCACCGGGCCCGAGGCGAACCAGGCGCGCAACAGGGGGATCTCGTAGAGACCCACCGTGAGGGGCACCAGGGCGGTAAGGGTGGCGACAAGGCCGTTCCCGATGAGCAACTGCCGTTTGTAATGTGTGCTGTAGGTCCACAGGGCACCGATGGCGAAGGCCGGAATGAGCGCCCAACGAAGCTGCCCGGCCTTCCATGCAACCAACAGACCGAGCAACAGGCCGATGCTGCTCAGGACCAGGTGCGCGGTCATGGCCACACGCCGCTTCACGGTCCGGCCCACGATGACCTCGCCCGGCTTGTTGATGCGGTCTATCCGGGTATCGAAGTAGTCGTTGATGATGTTGCCCGCCGCCGCGATGAGCACCGTGCTCAGCACAAGCAGAATGAAGAGCGACAAAGGGAGCTGTGGACCGAATTCTGCGGGAATGATGAGTTCATCCCGAGTGCTCCCGGACCCGTCCTGTGCCAGCAACTGGGACAGTCCCCGTTCCAGGAAGCCGCGCACCACGCCTTCGCGCATCAGCACCATGGTGGCCGCGATGATCAGCAGATTGACCGGCCGGGACAGCGCGAGCAGGGCTTTCATGTCACCACTGATGTGCAGCTTCGGTGAGCCAGCGTCCCTGCACCCGCATGGTCTGCTCGAGCACGTCCCGCACACAGCCCCAGCCGCCGGGCTTGCCACTGATGTAGGCACTGATGGCCTTGATCTCCTCGGCGGCATCGTTCGGACAGCATGGGAAGGCCACCCGCTGCATCACACGCAGATCGGGGATGTCATCGCCCATGTACGCGGTGGTGTTGGGGTCCAGACCTTCGCTCACCAATGCATCGAACCGTTCCACTTTGTTCTGGGTCCCCAGGTAGACCTCTTGCACCCCCAGGCGCGCCAGGCTGTCGGCCACACCCTGCGAGCGTCCTCCGCTGATGATCACGATCCGCATGCCTTCCTTGATGGCGTGCTGCACGGCGTACGCATCGCGTGTGTGGAAGGTCCGAACCGGGTCCTGTCCGGGCAACAACAGGGTGCGGTTGTCCGTGAAGACACCATCCACATCGAACAGGAAGGTGTTCAGACCCGCGAGCTTCTCCTTGTAGGTCGGCGCGTTCATGCTTCCTTATTGGCAAAAGCCCGCATGATCTGTTCGCTCAACAGGGCATAGACCGGGCGCAGTGCTTCATCGTGCTCCAGCAGCGCGAGGTGATGGTCGATGGTGGTCCGGTCACCGCGGCGCGCTGGACCGGTGAGCGCCTGTTCCGGGCCGAAGGTGGCGACCCGCTGGGCCGTGGTGCGCCATAATGGCGTCAGCAGACCCGTGGGCAGTTTCTGTTCGCGCAGCAGGCGCTGGCCTTCGCGTACGAGCCATACCGTGAGGTTGCTGGTGAGCACGGCGGCCAGGTGCACCCGTTGACGCTGCTCCAATGGGAGCTCGATGACGACCTGGCTCAGTTTGTGGGCCACGCTCAGCAGCACCCCACGGGCATGTTCATCACCGGCGTCCACCACCATGGGCACATCGTGCAGGTCCATGGGCTGGCCGTGGCCCAGGCTTTGGATGGGCCATAGCACACCATGGTGCGCGTGGTGCGCGAGCAGGTCCATGCCCACCGCACCGGCCGTATGGGCCACCACTGCACCGCCCTTGGGAAGCAACGCGGCCACATCCCCGATGGCATCATCGCTCACCGCCAGTAGCACCAGATCCGCTTCGGGCAGTGGTTTGGCGAGGTCAAGCGCCTTGCGGTCAAGGAAATGCGCAAGGCGCTCGCGCGCTTCCGCGTTGCGGCCGGCAACGCCCACGAGGTCCATGCCGGCCATCACGATCGCATGACCCAGTTGATAGGCCATACGACCCGTACCCACAATGAGGATGCGTGTCATACCTGCTTGGTTGGTCGTTCACGAACGCGATGCCAGACCGCCAGGCCGGTTCCCAGCGCCAGCAGCACACAGCCGATCCAAAGGATGTTGATGCCCGGGAACATCAAGGCCTGGAGCACCACGAATTCCGATTCCGCGACCGAAAGACCGAACTGCACCGTTCCGCGTTGCTCTGCCGAAGGCTCCACGAAGCTGGCCTGGTCCACCGAGGCGAGGCCATACTTCACACGCAACGGGGGGATCTCCGCTGCACGGCCCATCACGGCCACCCCATCGGCGTAGATCACCACCGGACGTGCCTCGAACCAACGGTCGCTGCGATAGAGGTCGCGCACCCGCATTTGAGCGGCATAGACCGTGTAGCGGTCACCCAGCATGCTGCGGGTGGTGCTGTCCCGCATGATGAAGATGCTGTCGATGATGGCGATGGCCGTCGGGGTGACGATGGTGTCACCAACGGTCTTGTCGTACTTGCGGTCGGGCATCCACCCGTCATCGGTGCTGTCGGCATCGGCCTCCAGATCGGCATAGCGCACGTGCGTGTAGAGGTCCTTGTTCCACCAATGGCGTGTGCTGGGCTCGGGCACGTTGCCGAAACGCGGATTGATCTGGATGAAGGGATGGAGGCTGAACTGCTCCGCCCCCGGTCTGGCGTTGCTCCATTCCTGGGCATACCATAAGGCACGGCGGCTGTGCTCCTCCACCGGGCGCCAGTGGGCGGGCTGGTCGGCGAGGAAATGGGTGCCTGCCCGGTGGGCGTTCTGTGAAACGAAGAGCATGTCGCCCACCCGCACGGTGTCGCCGGCACGGTAGTCGCGGGGTTCCACTCCGTAGTAGTCCATCGCGAAATACAGGTTCCCGTCCCTGCGTTCCTTTTCCCGGTAGCGTACGAAGTGTTCCCCCATGCGCACCGTGTCGCCCCGGTAAAGCAGGATGTCCTCATTGTTGTTGAAGGCCTCGTTCAGGAAACGCAGGTCCATGTTCTTCGTGTTGCGGCTAACCTCCTCGGTCCGGCTGGTGCTGATCAGTGCACCGAGCAGAACCAAGGCGAAACCCACGTGCGCCACGCTCGGTCCGGCGTTCTTCAAGCGACCCTTGAGCACCACCGTGGCATACCCGAGGTTGGCGGTGAAGGCGAAGGCAGTGGCGAAGAGCAGCGCCACCAGATCGGCCTCGGCAAGGGTGTATCCGAGCGCCCACACGCAGGCGGCCGTGATCGCCGCAGCGGCGACCAGCGATATCCGGATGTCCCGCCAGAACTTGCGGCGGTCGCTGTCCTTCCAGCGCAGGTATTGTGTGAAGGCCACCAGCATGCTGGTGATGAAGGCGAAGGGAAGCTGCCAGCGGTTGTAATGTTCGATCGCTTCCCCCGGCGGGGCGAAACGTGCATCGGCCAGTTGTGCGAACGCGTCGATACCCGTGGCGTTGGACAGTCCCCGCAGCCCATCACCCAGCGGCTCCAGCAGGAGGTTGAATACCGGGATGCTGGTGCTGAAGGTGATCTGCACCGCGCTCAGCAACAGCACCAACGAGCCGATGAAGAGCCAGAACTCGCGCGACCAGAGCGACTCCTCCGGTTCGCTGCTGTTGAAGGCACTGCGATAGGCGATGAGCAGGTGCGCGAGGGTCACTGCGCCGAAGAGCAGGATGGCCGGTACGGGGATGTTCAGCGCAACGCCAATGAGGAGCAGGGCGCCGGAAACAAGCGCATAGAACCGTCGCTGACCGGCTTCCGGCAGCAGGGCGAAGACGCTGAGACCGATAAAGAAGAGCAGGAAGAGCAGCAGTCCCGGAAGCATGCCATCCCCCGTGAAGCTGTGCACACTGGTATCGCCCAGCACCCCGCTCCGCGTAAGGAAGGTGGAGTACAGCACCAGGATGAAGGTGATGAGCGTGAGCAGGTACACGCTGAAGAGTGAAGTGGTCTTGCGCTTGTTCACCAGCATCAGATGGCCTGCGCCGACCAGCGTGAGCCACGGCACCAACGAGGCGTTCTCCACCGGGTCCCATGCCCAGAATCCACCGAAGCTCAAGGCTTCGTATGCCCACGCACCGCCCATCAGGATGCCCGTGCCCAATACCATGATACCGAAGAAGGCCCAGGGCAGTGCCGGTGCCATCCAGCCCTGGTGATCGCGCTTCCACAGGCCCGCCAAGGCATAGGCGAAGGGGATCAGCGTGGCCGCGAAGCCCAGGAACAAGGTGGGCGGATGGATCACCATCCAGTAGTTCTGAAGCAAGGGGTTCAGGCCCCTGCCGTCGGCGAACTGTGGGATGGCCTGCAGGTAGTTGGGCATGGTGGTCCACGGGAGGCCGATGTTCTCCTCCAGCTCGCGGATCAGTAGGAACGGACTGTTGCCGATGCGTATGTCACCGAAGTAGATGCCCAGGATCATGGTGGCCAGGAACACCTGCACCACCGCCACCACGGTCATCACCGGAGCCTCCCATTCCGCCCGGCGCCCTCCACGCCAGCGCCACAGCAGTACCTGGCCCAGGACCACGTGCCAGAAGGTCCACAATAGGAAGGAGCCTTCCTGCCCCTCCCAAAAGCAACTGGCGATGAACTCCATCGACATCGACCGGTTGCTATGCTTCCACACATAGTCATACTCGAACCAGTGGTTGAAGAGCATGACGAACAGGGTGACGATGATCCCGAGCACCGCCATGGTATGACCGTGGAAGGCCATGCGGCCCAGGCGTTTCCACCGCTCATCGCCCCGCTGCGCCGCCAGGAAGTATGCCGCCGTGGCGAGCAGGGCCGCGACGAACGAAGCCGAGGTGAGGATGTGGCCCAGCTGTCCGGCCCAGGTATGTTCTCCGATGTATGCGCTCATGAGTTCAGTGGACACCGGTGCGGGCTCCTACGGACCGGTCGCTCGTTCACCCTTCGATCCGGTTCTCCTCGTTGTACTTGCTGGGACACTTCATCAGCATGTCCCGTGCATGGAACTCGCCGTTCTCGGTGGCCGAGCCGATGAGGACCAGGCGTTCGCTCCGTTCGAAGTCCTGTGGTTTGGCCTTGGCGAGGTGCACCCTGCAACTGCGGCCGTTGAGGTCCTTCATGGTGAAGGTGGTCAGGCTGGCGTTGAGGCTCGGCTCGTAAATGACCTCCTCGCTCCGGTCCAGGACACCCACCACATGGTACTCGGTGCCGGGGTCCTCAAAAGCCTGCTCGAGGTCGGCATAGGTGCTGCTGTCATAGAGCGAGCCCACCAGTGCTGCGATGGAGACCGCGATGATCACGATGGCGATGATGTGCGAGCGTTTCATGCGATGTTCACTTGCGTTGCTGTTCCTCCATGCGCTTGAGGCGCAGGTCCATGCGCCACATCCACAGCCCCAGGCCGAGCACGATGATGCCCACGACGGCCACCACCACGTTGATCTTGCCGTTGCCATGCAGGCTGTGTTCGAGCCAGCTGGGTGCCGCTTGGAGGGCGATGGTATGGAGTTGGAAAAGGCTCATGCCAAGGTTCGAATGCGTTCAGGTATCCATTTGTTCCGCCAACCGGGCGGCACGCGTGCGTAACTGGGCCATCCACAGCCCAAGCAGCACCCATCCGGCCACCGCCGGGTAGAAAACGATGCGCAACCGGTCGTCCAGGTCCAGGTCGTTGAAACCGCTGTTGCCTCCGTTGCCAGGGTGCAGGCTGTCGATCGCGTTGAGGCGCGGCACCACGAAGAGGAAGAGCACCAGCAGTGCGAAGGCGAAAATGTTGTAGATGCCCGCCAGACGTGCCCGCTTGTAGGGGTCCGTGATCGATCCCCGCAGGACCAGATAGGCGAGGTAGATGAGCGCCGTGACCGCCGCCCCGTTCAGCTTCACATCATTCGTCCAGAACGTACCCCATGTGGCCCGCGCCCATAGCGAGCCCGAGAGAAGGCCCAGGACACAGAACCACAGGCCCACCTCCACAGCGCTCAACGCGGCACGGTCATGCCTCAACGTTCCAGTACCCCGCAAGCCCTTGATGCTGTGCCATACGGACAACCCCATCAAGGCGATCATGGTGAACCACATGGGCACGTGGAAGTGCAGGTTCCGGATGCTTTCGTACAGGATGCTCCGGTTCGGGAAGGTGAAGCCACCGGCGGCCGGTTGCACCGCCTCGTCCCCACAATCCATCGGCACGAAGCCTTCACCGCCGCCCTTGGAATAGAACGCGCCAGGGTAGCGCAGGTCACCCACAATAAGGTCGGTCATGGCTTCGCGAAGCCCGATCGGCACCTCCACGAACAGTTTCAGATGCGTGTCGTCGATCACCTCCACGCGTTGGGGGCAGAAGAGGTCGCCGCCATTGTCGAAGCGGATGGGGATGTCTTTGTAGAACCGCGTGTTGTAGCCGGTGACCAGCACCTCCAATGGCCCGGCGCCCATGCGGTCCGGGGCAACGTGCACCAAGGCCGGTGCCAGGGGTATGTACAAGCCGGCAACGGAGGCCGCGAGCAACAGGACGATCGCGGCTATTTTCCACCACCAATGCTTCATCGCTTCAATCGCGCCAAAGGTACGGGAAGAGGGTCCAGGCCAGGGTGATCGTGATCACGTTCAGCAAGGCCAGGCCGAACAGGTAGTTGTTGGTCACGCTCCAGGCCACGCCGTCCAGCGACAACTTGCTGGCACGCATCACCGCCAGGAGCATCGGAAGTACAAGGGGGAATCCCAGGATGGCCATGAGGCCCAGCCCGTTGCCCGCCCGGGCGGCGATGGCCGCGATGAGGGTGAGCACCGTGGCCAGCCCAACGGCGCCGAGCACCACTGCGAGCAGGAACGGTCCCCAGGTGGCGTCCGCGAGTGCCTGTGTGCCCAGGAACAGGCTGTGGAACAGCAAGCTCAGGAGCGCCAGCACCACCATGGTGAAGGCGTTGTACAGGGTCCGCGCCAGGACAACACTGCGCGGATGCACCAAGGTGTACAGGTAGAGCTGGCGTCCGCCTTCCTCCCGCTGGAACGAACGTGTCAATGCGTTGAAGGCGGCGAACAACAGGATGATCCAGAACAGGGCGTTCCACAGTGCGGCGCCCTGCACGCTCTTGATGGCCAGATAGGCCACGTAGACCGCGCTCACCACGTAGAGCAGCATACCTCCCCAAGCCGCACGTTGACGCAGGTCAAGGGCCGCTTCAAGCCGCAGCAGCGTCAGGATCTCGTTGGAGCGCACGGTACAAAGGTACCCCTGCGCGCGCGTTCGCTCAGCGCTTGCGGCCCTTGCCCTCGCTCACGCTCACTGCGTTGGATGCGAACACCATGTAGATGTCCATGGATGGGCGCAGTGGTTCACGCATCTTCCTGTTCTCTGCCGCAGGTATCACCAGGAGCACCTTGTCCCCCCAGCTGCCGGCCGCGTAAGCCTTATAGCGCTTCAGTTCGGGCAGCTTCGGGTAGCGCATGGTGAATTCACTGATGGCATCCGGCCAGTTGCGCTCGTGGCTTCGGAACAGGACCGCATCGATCTCCGCTTTGCTGAAGCCTTTCCGCTCCATCAAGGCGAGCGCCTCAGGGTCGCGCCCTAGGTCATACGTGGAATACACCTCTTCGGGCTTCAGGATCTTGGCGCGCTTCATGCGTTGCCAGGCAGGGCCGCGGCTGGGTTTCTCCACCACCACCTCCGGCTCCACGGCTTCCCAGCCGCTCTGGCGTACGAACAGGAAGAGGTCGCTCCGGGCCCGCAACTCCTCGTTCATGTGGTAGTTGCCGGCCATCGGCAGTTCCAGCACACTGATGGGCCCCTCCGCTGTGGGGTAGTCGCACACATGCAGCGCGAAGAGGTTGCGAATGGCCCCCGCATTCGCCCGGCGGGCGCTGTCCGTCGCAAGACCTTCAGGCCACAGGTCCGGAGCGCTGAAAGCATTGATGCGGGTCTGCAGTTCGGTGTTGATGCCTGCAGCCTGGAGACCGGAGCGGATCGTTGGGTCATTCGCAGCGTCCGTATTCAACAGCAGGGCCGTAGGGTCGATCAAGCGCACCTGTTGCTGGCTGTGCACAGCGAGGGTGGAAAGGAGGACCAGGGCGAGGGGGAGCAGCGTACGCACGGACATGCATGGTTCTACGGGCCCAGGCGGCTGCGGGTTACACTTTCCTTCCGCAATGACCCCGCTTCGCGAACTTTGCCGCCTTCCATCTGTTCCGTTGCCATGCACTCCACCATGCTTCCACTGGCCCTGTCCAGCCTGTTGTTCATCAGCTGCTTCAACTCCGTGCAGGTAGCGCCCGCACCTGCTCAGAACACATCCGGCCCCATGACCTCTTTCCACGCCCTTTCCGCCAATGATATCCACGGCAACCCGGTCCAGATGTCCCAGTACGCCGGGAAGAAGCTTCTCGTTGTGAACACCGCCAGCGAATGCGGCTACACGCCACAATACAAGGAGCTCCAAGATCTCTATGAGGCGTATAAGGACAAGGGCCTCGTGGTGATCGGCTTCCCCTGCAATGACTTCGGAGGGCAGGAACCGGGTACCGCCCAGGAGATCGAGCAGTTCTGCCAGAAGAACTATGGCGTTACGTTCCCGCTCATGGAGAAGGTCCGGATCAAAGGCAACGACCCCTCACCCGTTTACAAGTGGCTTACGCGCAAGGCCGAGAACGGGGTGCTCGACGCCGTGGTGAAGTGGAACTTCCACAAGTTCCTGATCGATGAGCAGGGCCACCTCGTGAAGGTGTTGGGCAGCGGCATCGCGCCCAGCGACAATGAAGTCCTTTCCTGGTTGAACGGCTGATCCGGTCGGGCTTCCCACCTTTGTGGCATGTCCGCCACGCAACCCACTGCATCGGTCCCGGTCGACCTGCTCTGTATCACCGCCCATCCGGATGATGTGGAGATCAGCATGGCGGGGACGGTGCTGCATCACGTTGCCCAGGGGCATCGGGTGGGCCTGGTGGAGCTGACCGCAGGTGAGTTGGGGACCCGTGGCACGCCCGAGTTGCGTGCACAAGAGGCCGAAGCGGCGCGCCAGGTGCTGGGTGCCTCTTTCAGGTACCAATTGGGGTTGCCCGATGGCTTCTTCCGCGCCGATCGGGACGCCTTGCTGCAGGTCGTGGCCGCCGTTCGTCGCCATCGACCCAAGGTGCTGCTGACCAATGCCATCCGCGATCGGCATCCGGACCATGGACGGGCGGCTGCGCTGGTGGCCGAAGCGGCCTTCCTGAGCGGCTTGCGGCGCGTGGTGCTTACCGGTGAGGATGCCGCGCTGCCCGTGTGGCGGCCCACCACCTTGCTGCACGCCCTTCAGGATCGCTGGATCGAGCCGGACCTGGTGGTGGACATCACCCCTCACTGGGGGAAGAAGCTGGAAGCCCTGCGCTGTTTCGGCTCGCAATTCCACGACCCCACCAGTAACGAGCCCGTGAGCCCGATCTCCACGCCGGAGTTCATGCCCTTCCTGGAAGGGCGTGCGCGTGAGCTGGGGCGTTACCTGAACGTGGCCTTTGGCGAAGGGTTCACCGCAACGCGCGCCCCCGGGATCAGCGACCTGACCACCCTGCGCTGATCGTCAGCGGCCACGGATGCGCCGCCACAACACCTGAAGTGCCTCCCTGTCGCTCGCAGTGGGCAGCAGGTCCTGCCAGTGCGCCCCGCTGTGCTTCCGGAACCCCCACCATTGGTACAGCAGCGAGGCGCTGTAAGCCAGGCTCGCGCTCAGGGCGGCCCCATGCAGTCCCCATCGGGGCACCGCCCATGTGGCCACCGCCACCGTCACCAAAGCGCCGATGCCGGAACTGTAAGCGTTCCTTCGCACCTGTCCCGCACCGCTCAGGTAGTGGCTCAGGGCCTGTGAGGCTGACATGGCCAACAGGCCGGGGACCAGCGCCAGCAGGATGCCGTGCAGCCCTTCGATCTCCGGCCCGAAGAGCGCCTGGTAAACCGTCGTGGGCAGGGCAAGCAACACAAAGACCACAGCACCGGTGGCCACAACGGAAGCCTTCAGTGCGGCCAACGTCACGGACCGCTCCCGCTGCGCATCGGGCGCATTGCTCACCCGCGCGTAAAGCACCATGCCGATGCTCTTCGGTACCAACCAACTGCCTTCCGCCAGCTGTGTGCTCACCGAATAGATGCCCAAGCCTGCCAGGCCCACCCAGCGTTCGATGAGGAGGTAGGCGTAGCGGTAATTGAGCAGCTGCAAGGCATTGGCCGCCTGTGCCGAAAGACCCTGGCGGAACAAGGCGCCCAACAGACCGCTGCGGTCGATCTGGGAAGGGCCTCCGCGCGTGGTCGACAGCACGCCGGAAAGCAGCAATACCGCACCATTGGAGAGGCAGGCCGCATGCACATGGTCCATCACATCAGCGCCCGATCGCCCGAGCAGAAAGAGGAACACGCCGGCCTGCAAGGCGGCCTGCAGCACCAGCAGACCATTGTGCGCCGCAATACGTTGGCGACCGAGGATAAGCCCAAGGTGCAGGTTGACACCGCCTTGCAGTGTGGCGATGAGCGACACGGCACCATACCAGGGGGCGGGAACCACGCCGGTGGCTCGCAGCACGAAATAGCTGCCGATGCCGGTAAGGATGGTCCATGCGTAACCAGGCCACCGCAAGGCTTCGGTGCCATGGCGGGGGGTCAGGTAGACGGCGCCTCCGCCAGAAACCACATTGTTCACCAGAAGCACCAGCGCGGTCCCGAGGACGATCAAGCTGATGAGCCCCAGACCTTCCGCGCCCAGGTGCCTGCCAGCGGCCATCACAACCAACAGGTTCAGCAAGGTCACCAGCAGCCGGGTGCCCACGGTGCCCACCACCGAACGGATCATCGGTCCTTGTTGCGTCGTTTGCGGCGGAGCTTGGCGCGTTCCTTGGCCTGCTCCACATGCAAGGGGGTGATGTGCCGCATGCCGTCCACCAAGGTTACATCACCCCATGCAGCAAGGGTGCGCGTGCCATGCGGATACTGGCTGTTGCGGTAGGGCCCGATGGAACGTTCGGCCACCTCGTGGAACACGTCCGGCCCAAGCATCTGTACCTGGTGCAGCACCACGTGCGGCCGGTGGGGGTCGCTCAGGTCCAGGCCAGGGCGCCAGAGCACACCATCATGTTCAAAGGGCGTTCCCCCCGGCCGCGCCCCATCAATGGCCACCCGGACCGGGTTCAGGGCATGCGGTACGTAAGGGCCCTCCAGTCGGTCCGCGTGGAACACCAGCAACCCCTCATCGGGGAGTTCCCGGCCACAAGCGAAGAGCCACCAGCGGCCGCCGTGCTTCACCAGGCTGGGAGCGTGCAGGGCAGCGGACCAAAGCACGGCGACAGGTTCACTGCCATCCAGGGCTTCGTTCAGCTGATGCAACAGCGTTCGGTCCTGTTCCTTGTTGGAGACGATGAAGTAGGTGTGGGTCCCGTGCTGAACGGTGAACGGGTAGTGCAGGTCCTGTGCCAGCTCGAGGATGGAGCGCGAACGCTTCAGCACGTTGTCCTGCTTGGGTCGTACGCGGGAAACGGACCAGCTGCCGTCCTTGTGGCCCTTGGCGTAGAGGACGTTCAGCTCACCCTCGGCGTCGCTGATCCCGAACGGTTCGATACGTTGTGAACCCAGGTCGGGAGGCGGCAACCAGCGGACATTGAGGCTCGGACGCTCCTCCAGCAAATGATGAATGGGTTGGGGGAGCACGCCGATGTTCCATTCCACCTCGGGGTGAGCACTGCGGCGGGCACCGGTGAGCAGCGGCCACAGGCGTTGCACGCGTGCCCAGATGCCCGGCGCTTCGATCTCGGGTGCGTTCCGGGCAAGGCCGGAGGGGGCGATCGCGCCGCTCTGCAGACGTGCAAGTGCCCAGCCTGCCGCAGTGTTCATCAAGGCGCGGATGCGTTCGGGGTGGTGCCTGCAGCTGCCTTGGTCCAGCACCTGCCAGCCTGCGGTCGTCCAACATTCCAGTGACACGTGGACGGAGGGCCAATGTGCGATGTGCTCCAGCAGGCCGGGAGGTGCGCTTTCCCAGCCGTGTGGTGCGGCGGGGCCGAAGCGCCAGACCTTCGTCGCGGGAAGGTCCTTGAGTTCGGTCGCATCCATGCCGCTCAGCACGAGGAGCACGTCGATCCGCTGTTCAAGGGCGCGTTCCTTCAAGGCCTCCAACGTTCCTGTGGTAACCAGCGCGTGGGGCAGCTCCTTGTTGCGCGCGCTGCCCAGAAAGCCGCGTCCATGCGCGCTCAGGTAACGCCTGCGCAGGCGTCCCCCCAGCCAGGGAAGGGCTGAGGCAGGCCTTCCGCTGTCATGGATGAAGCACAGTTCCACGTAAGGTGCGGTGGCGATCGAACGTACCAGCTCAGCCTGCCAGTTGCCAAGGTCCTGCCGGGAAAGCGCTATGCCCACGCGGGTGCGATGATCAGGCGCCATGGAGGATGCGTTCATAGAGGGTGCGGAAGCCCATGCCTACCGCCGATGCGCTCGAACGTGCCTGCACCGTGGCCCGCACACGTTCAGGGGCGTAGGTGGCCGCGTGATCGATCACGTGCATCATGGCGGCGCTCAGGGCGGAAGGGTCGTCCACGGGAACAAGGATACCGTTCTCCGGTGTGATGAACGCTTCCGGACCACCGCATCGTGTGGCGATCACCGGCTTGCCCATGGCGAGCCCTTCGCCGGTCACCACGCTGAACGTCTCCACACGGCTGTTGACGATCACGGCTGCCGAGCCGGCCATCCGGTCCAGGACCGCGCTGTTCGGCAGGCGGCCGAGGAAGGTCACCCGGTCACGCACGCCCAGTTCGTCGCACAAGCGCTCCAGTCGGGAGCGGTCGGGACCATCACCGATGAGGTCAAGTCGCGCAGCGGCATACTGCTCCTTGACCTGCGCCAGGGCTTGCAGCACACCGCTCACGTTCTTTATCTCGTCCACCAGATCGGCGACCATCAGGAAATGTCCGGGAACCCCGGGACCAGGAAGGGGACGGTCCAGTCCGGGCACCACGTTGGGTACCACGGTGTAGCGATCGATCAAGCCCAGCACCTTCATGCGTTCGCCGAGGTGTGCCGAGACGGTGCTCACACTGTTGGCCTTACGAAGCATGAAGCGGCTCAGCACCCGGTAGGGGAGGCTGCGCAGGTCGAACGCCCCTGTCAGGAAGCCGCTGCTCTGCTCACTGACCACGTACGGTATGCCCTGGCGCCAACGCCACCACCAGGCCAGAACAGCCGGGCGCAGCAGGATGTGTGCGTGGACCAGATCGGGCCTGCCGCGTTGCCGTATCAGCTGTGCCCAGCCTTGCCGCACGGTGCGCAGGTAGCGCCACAGGTTGATGATGCTGCGCCACGGTCCGGGACCGCTCTGGCATCGCGGGTAGTATCCGTGCAGCTCCCACAGTCCTTCCGCCTGGCGCACTTCCATGATCGGTGTCACCACATCCAGTGCGGTGATGAACAGCACGCTGACCTTTACCTCCTCAGCGGCGGTGGCGATGGCCTGTTTCCGTAGGAAGTCTCCCAATTGGGGGTCGTTCCTTCCGGGGAACCACTTCGGCAGGAATAGCACGTGCATCGCGTGGGCAAGGTACGCAGGTGCCCGGGCTCAGGTCTGACCGCTATGGGTGGGTTGCATGGTATTGCTCACGGTTGCAACACGGAGAACGCTTATATTTGCAGCCCCAAAGCCCTTCAGGTGATGGGAAATGGTGGTTGTAGCTCAGTTGGTTAGAGCGCCGGATTGTGGTTCCGGAGGTCGCCGGTTCAAGCCCGGTCTACCACCCCAGAACAAAAGCGCCCCGCAAGGGCGCTTTTGCATTCACCGCAGGCGTCATCCGTACGCATTGCCGGCAACAGAAAAGCCGCCCCGGGTGGGGCGGCCTTCTGTTCGGTGTTCGTAACAAGCAGCCTCAGGCGAGCTGCTTCTTTGCCAGGTAGAAGTCGATCAACTCCACGGACTTGTCAGCCAACCGGGCATCGAGCTCTGCAAGCGTTTTGGGTGGCGGCACGATCACCGGCATGCCCTTCTTCCAATTCACCGGCATGGCACAGGCATGCTCATCGGCGGTCTGCATGGCCTCCAGCACCCGCTTGATCTCCTCCATGTTCCGCCCCACGTTCAGCGGGTAGTACATGATCAGGCGGATGATGCCCTTGGGGTCGATGAAGAACACGGCACGAACGGATGCCGTGGCACTGGTGCTTTCATGCAGCATCCCGTACAGCTTCGCCACCTTCATGTCGATGTCCGCGATGATGGGGAAGTCCATGTACACGCCGGTCTTTTCGCGCACGGCCTGCACCCAGGCCACGTGGCTGTGGATGCTGTCGATGCTCTCGCCGATGAGCTTCGTGTTGCGCTGGGCGAACCAGTCCTTCTCCTCCGCGAACGATGAGAGCTCGGTGGTGCAAACAGGCGTGAAATCGGCCGGGTGACTGAAAAGGATGACCCAGCTGCCTTTGGCGTAGTCGCTGAATTTCAGCGGACCATGGGTGGTGTTGGCGTCGAAGTCGGGAGCAGGCTCACCGATCTTCGGCATTGTGTTGGTTTCCATGCCACAAAGGTCCTGTCATCAGGCTGCGTGCACAGTGACATCCATCACCCTTTGGGGTCGTCCAGGCCATGCTTCTGGTTGCCCAGCACCGTGGTGGCGTTCCATACGATCCGTCCCTTGAAGGGCGCGCGTCGCTGCGGGCATTCCTTCAGCGCACATACACTGCACGAGCGCGGAATGCAGGGGTCCATGTGGATGAAGAGCTCCACCGGATGGTCGCCTTCGGTGTTCACCAGTTCCTCCATGGTGGTGATCTCGTGGTGCGCCTGTTCCAGCGTGTAATACCATGGCAGGGTCACGTGACAATCGATGTGCAACACCGCGCCGTACTTGATCATACGGAAGTTGTGCAGGTCCACCCACTGCGGTCGCCGTGCGGCTTCCAGCCGCTGGATGATGGCATCGCCCAATTCGTGGTCAGCTTCGTCCATGATGCCCGCCACCGAACGCCGGAAGATGCGCAGGCCCATGAGGATGATGTAGAGCGCGAACAGGATGGCGAAGAGCTGATCGAGCCACAGCAGGCCCGTGATGCGGATGAGGATCAGCCCCGCCAGCATGGCCACCGTGCTCCATGCGTCGCTGAGCAGGTGGGCGCCGCTGGCCTCCATGGTGATGGAACGCTGGGCACGTCCCCGGCTCCGCAAGGCCAGGCCCATCAGTAGGTTGAGCCCTCCGGCAAGGGCCGTCAACGCGATACCGGTGCCCAGGTCATGCAATTGCTGGTGGTGCAGCAGGGCCTGCACCGCCCGCCAGATGATGGTGATGCCAGCGAGCATGACCAACCCACCTTCCAACCCGGCACTGATGAACTCCACCTTGCCGTGGCCGTATGGATGCTCGCGGTCCCGCGGTTTGGCCGCCAAGATCAGGCTGTACAGCGCGAACCCGCCGGCAACCACGTTGACAATGCTCTCGAGCGCATCGCTGAGGATGGTGTTGCTATGGGTGAGCCGCCATGCCAGGAACTTCACGCCCATCAGCACGATGCTGGCAGCGACCACCAGGGCCTGCAAGCGAATGTGCGGTGCCCAATTCACCGGGCCAAGGTACAGGCAGACCACCGTTATCTTGCGGCCATGCAACACAGCGCCACCGACCGCCGCGCCTTGGCTGCTCTGGACAGTGCGCTGATCACGGAGATGCTGGCCAATGGCCGTGCCGTGGAGGTGCCCGAAGGTGCTGAACTGCTGCGTGAGGGCGCCTACGTCCGCGATCTGCCGATCATTCTGGACGGTCTGGTACGTGTCTACATCGGCCATGAGGACAAGGAGCTGCTGCTGTACTACATCCGCCCGGCGGAAAGCTGTGTAATGAGCTTCAGTGCGTTGTTGGGTGCCGTGCCCAGCCGGATCAACGCGGTGGCGGAGCGGCCCACGCGGCTGCTGCTGGTGAGCGCCGAACAGGTGCGGGCCTGGCTGCGCACCTATCCGGCCTTTGCCGAGCTGATGTTCCGCCTGTACAACGAGCGGTATGCGGACATGCTCCACACGGTGGAACAGGTGGCCTTCGGTGATCTGCCCTCCCGCCTGCTGGACCATCTGCGGCGCAAGGCCGATCTACAGGGTGCGCCGCTGTTGGACGTGCGCCATTCCAAACTGGCCCAGGAGCTTGGTTCCGCGCGGGAAGTGATCACGCGCACCTTGAAGAAGCTGGAGCGCGAAGGATACCTTTCCGTGGGGCCCGATGGCATTCTGCTGAGGCGGTGACCGCGGTCACCACTTCCGGGGGGCGCGGCCCTTGACCTTTGGGCCATGAACAAGGCTCCGAAGTGGTTGCGGCTATTACTGGTCTGTGGACTCTGCATCGCCTTCGCCACGCTGGTCGCCCTGCTCATCCAACAGTTCTGAACCCAACACCCTCAGCCATGAAGACCAACGTAGGAAGCATCGACAAGATGGTACGTATCGCTCTCGCCGTCGTTTTCGCCATCCTCTATTTCACCCACACCGTGGAAGGCACGCTCGGCATCGTATTGCTCGTACTGGGCGCGGTGTTCCTGGGCACCGCATTGATGGGCGCCTGTCCGCTGTACAGCATCTTCGGTATCAGCACCTGTCCGGTGAAGAAGGCCTGAGGATACCGTCGCTCCAATGAAAAGGCCGCACCCCAAGGGCGCGGCCTTTTCATTGGCATACAGAACAATGGGGCCGTTTTACGCGTACACTTGCCGCCGAATTCCAACCCCTGATCCCTTCGCCATGTTCATTCTGATGGCCGTCGTCTTTGTGATCGGCTACCTCGCGATCGCGCTGGAGCACCCGTTGAAAGTGAACAAGGCGGCCTCCGCCATCCTGACCGGAGCGGTGGTGTGGACCATCCTGATGCTCGGCTACCCCAGCATACTGCCTGATCTGGGCGACCACGGCCACGAGGGATTGGTGCATCACCTGTTGGAGCACCTCGGCGACATCGCCAGCATCCTGTTCTTCCTCATCGGTGCCATGACCATCGTGGAGCTGATCGATGTGCACGAAGGCTTCCGGGTGATCACCGACCGTATCACCAGCACCAAGAAGAGCACGCTCCTTTGGGTGGTGGGTATCATCACGTTCTTCCTCAGCGCTGCACTGGACAACCTAACCACTGCGATCGTGATGAGCGCGCTGCTTCGCAAGCTGATCAAGGACAAGGAGACCCTGTGGATGTTCGCTGGTCTGGTGGTCATTTCCGCCAACGCCGGCGGTGCCTGGAGCCCCATCGGTGATGTCACCACCATCATGCTCTGGGTGGGTGGTCAGGTGACCACGGTGAACATCATCCTGAAGCTGATCATCCCCAGCCTCGTGGCACTGCTGCTGCCCTTGCTCTACCTCACATACACCATGAAAGGCCATGTGGAGCGGCCGGATGTTGTCCGCCCCTCCGGCCATCATGGTGGACATGTGACCCCTGGCGAGCGCAACCTGGTGTTCATCTTGGGCTTGCTCGCCCTTCTCTTCGTGCCAGTGTTCAAGGCCGTCACCCATCTTCCTCCTTTCATGGGTGTGATGCTGGGTCTGGGTGTGCTCTGGGTGGTCACCGAAGTGATCCACATGCGCCATGGCGTGGACCAGCGGGGCGACCTGATGGTCACTGCCGTATTGCGCCGCATCGACCTGCCCAGCGTGCTCTTCTTCCTCGGTATCCTCGTCGCTGTGGCGGGCCTGCAAGTGGCCGGTCACCTCACACTGGCTGCCCAAACCCTCGATCAGGTCTTCGGTAACATCTTCGCCATCAACACGGCTATCGGGGTGCTTTCGGCCATTGTGGACAATGTACCGCTGGTGGCTGCCGCCATGGGCATGTACCCCATGACCCAATTCCCCCCGGACCACCTCTTCTGGGAACTGCTGGCCTATTGCGCGGGAACTGGTGGCAGCATGCTCATCATTGGTTCCGCTGCTGGTGTCGCCGCCATGGGCATCCTGCACATCGATTTCGTGTGGTACCTGAAGCGCATGACCTTCCCCGCAGCGCTGGGCTACTTCGGCGGCATCATCACCTTCTGGTTGATGTGGCATTGAGCGTTCGGCTCAGCTGAACCAACACCGGTTCAAAACTATTTCCGATCGATGCGGTAGGGCGGACGAGGCCTCACTGCACATTTGGGCCACCAACCAGCCCACTTCATGTATACCCTTATTGCGCTCACCTTCGTGATCGGCTATCTGGCCATTGCGTTGGAGCACCCCCTGAAGATCAACAAAGCAGCTACTGCCTTGGTCACCGGGGTGCTGGTCTGGGTCATGTTGATGATGGGCCATCACGAGTTGTTCCCCGGTGGTGATCACGGTGGCCACACCGCCATCACGGCGCATCTCCTGGAGCACTTGGGCGACATCGCCAGCATCCTCTTCTTCCTGATGGGGGCCATGACCATCGTGGAACTCATCGATGCGCACGAAGGGTTCCGGGTGATCACCGACAAGATCAAAGGCACCAACAAGGTCTCCCTGATCTGGGTCCTGAGCATCATCACCTTCTTCCTCAGTGCCGCACTGGACAACATGACCACCGCGATCGTGATGTGTGCCTTGTTGCGGAAGATCATCAAGGACAAGAACGACCTGTGGACCTTCGCTGGCATGGTGATCATTGCGGCCAATGCAGGCGGCGCCTGGAGCCCCATCGGTGATGTCACCACCATCATGCTCTGGATCGGCGGTCAGGTCACTGCAGGCAACATCATCGCCAAGCTCATCGTACCCAGCCTCGTGTGCCTGGTGCTGCCCCTGGTCTGGTTCACGTTCACCTTCAAAGGGACCATCGAACGGCCCGAGCAGACCGCAGAGGCGAACGAAGGGCACAAAGCCGTTCCACCTTCCCAGCAGCGGTTGGTGTTGATCATGGGCCTGATCGCCCTGCTCGGTGTGCCCCTCTTCAAGACCTACACCCACCTACCTCCGTACATGGGCATTCTCCTCGGGCTGGGGTTGATGTGGATCGTGACCGAACTGATGCACAAGAACAGCATTGAGACGGATACCGGCCATCTTTCGGTGACCTCGGTGTTGCGCAGGATCGATGTGCCCAGCGTGCTCTTCTTCCTCGGTATCCTCACCGCTGTGGCAGGGCTGCAGGTGGCAGGGCACCTTACTGATGCGGCGCACCTGCTGGATGAAAAGCTGGGCAGCATGTATGCCGTGAACACCGTGATCGGTGTGCTTAGCTCCGTGGTGGACAACGTGCCGTTGGTGGCCGCGGCCATGGGCATGTATCCCATGACGCAGTTCCCCGTGGATCATCCGTTCTGGGAACTGCTGGCCTTCTGTGCCGGCACCGGTGGCAGCATCCTCATCATCGGCTCTGCTGCAGGTGTGGCCACCATGGGCATCCTGGGCATCGACTTCCTGTGGTACCTGCG
>CAYZBO010000028.1:0-17972 GCA_964476665.1 uncultured Chryseobacterium sp.
CCTTCGGCGTCCACAGCACTTCCGCCAGCGCCAGCATGCGCGGCACGGCCATGTACTCCACGTGCTCGGGCGTCAGGATGTACTCCGTCCACACGTTGCCCTGCGCCCCGAAGATGTACTTGTGCTCCTCGGGTTTCAGTTCCGCCGGGATCGGCTCGTAGCCGTACACCTTCTGCAGCGTGGTGTAGCCACCGAAGGCCAGCGGTTCGTTCGCGGGGTCGCCCTGGTAGTGGTCGAAGTAGCAGTGGCTGCCGGGGCTCATCACAGCGTAATGCCCGCTGCGCGCGGCCGCAATGCCACCTTCCGTTCCACGCCAGCTCATCACCGTGGCGTTCGGTGCCAGCCCTCCCTCCAGGATCTCGTCCCAGCCGATGATCTTGCGGCCCCGCTCGTTCACGAAGCGTTCGATGCGTCGGATGAAGTAGCTCTGCAGCTCGTGCTCGTCCTTCAAGCCTTCGGCCTTCATGCGGGACTGGCACTTCGCGCAAGCCTTCCACGCTTCCTTGGGGCATTCGTCGCCGCCGATGTGGATGTACGGGCTCGGGAAAAGCTCCATCACCTCGATGAGGACGTCCTCCAACAGGTCGAACACGCTGTCGTTGCCCGCGCAGAACACGTCCTCGAACACACCCCAGCCGCGCTGCACCTCGTATGGCCCCCCAGTGCAGCCCAGGTGCGGATAGGCCGCCAACGCCGCCATGGCATGCCCCGGCAGCTCGATCTCCGGCACCACGTTGATGTGACGGGCCCTGGCATACTCCACCACTTCCACGATCTCCTCCTGGGTGTAGTAACCACCGTATGGAATGGTGTCGTACTGCCTGCGGCTGTAAGGCCCCACCTGACTGCCCTTCCGCCAGGCGCCCACCTCCGTGAGCTTCGGGTGTTGCTTGATCTCGATCCGCCAGCCCTGGTCCTCCGTCAGGTGCCAGTGGAAGCTGTTCATCTTGTAGCGGGCCAGCAGGTCGATGTACTTCTTCACGAATTCCACCCCGAAGAAGTTCCGGCATACGTCCAGGTGCATGCCACGCCAACCGAAGCGCGGGTGGTCGGTGATGGTGAGGCAGGGCAGGCTGCCGTTCGCACGCCCTTGTTCCAACAGCTGCACCACCGTTCTGCTGCCACGGAACAGCCCTTCCTCCGTGGGGGCGCTCACCGTGATGCCGTCAGGCCTTACCTGTACCGTGTGCCATTCCTCCGGCAACAGCGTGTCCGGCAGCATGCGGGTGAAGGCGATGCGCACAGGGAGGAGACAGTCCTTGGTAGGGGGATCTTGCAAGGCGCTCAGTTCGGTGCGCAGCAGTTCGGCGAGTTCCCTGGATGCCGCGGCGTCCACATCGACCTGCCACGGACAGCCCAGGTCCAGCGTGCCCGTCTCCATCCGCAGGTCCACCGGCAGCGGGATGAGCGGTAGCTGGCCATGGACGCCAAGGCTGAGGAACAGGAAGGGAAGGAGGAAGCGCATTGCACAAAGGTGGTGACCAGCGGATCATGTGGCACTACGGTCCATGCGGCGCTTGATCTCCAGCACCACCAGCACGCTCAATGCCACACCCGCGCCGAGCAGCGTATCGTGCAGGCGACCGACGGCCGTGGCCGCTGGTGCCACCCCCTGCCCGAAGGAGGCGAGCGACAAGGCCAGCGGGGTGATGAACAGCAGCCCCAGCACGTAGTTGCGCATGATCACCACCTCAATGCCGAACTGGAGCAGCATGATCACCAGCACCAGCCCCATTCCTTCAGGCCGCAGGAACAGGATGGCCTGGAACAGCCCCAACCCGAGCAGGGTGCCGCTGATGCGCTGCACCACCCGCACCAAGGTGAAGGACCGGTCCTGGGCGCCCTGCAGGATGGCGAGCGCCGTCACCACCACCCAGTGCAGGCGAAAGGCCTCGGACCAGACGCTCACGAGACAGGCCACGGCCACCCCGGCAGTGATGCGGCCCACATTGCGCCGTACGTTCCGATCCCAGGTGAACTGCAATGGCGTCCCGGGCCCGTTGGCTACCTGGGCGTTCCGCAGCAAGGCCACGAGCATGATGGCGAGGCTGGCAACGACTGCGCCTGCCATTACCAGCAGCGGGATGTGGAGCGGTGGGAGCGTGTTCGATGCATGGGCACTGATGGCTGCCACCAGCACGAAGAGCAAGGCGCCCGGCGCACCGATGCGGAAGCCCCAGGCAGCAGCGCCCGCCACTGCGCTCACTGCGGTCAAGGCGAGGGCCGTGGTCCACATGGTGCCTCCCAGGAAGGCGCCTGCCGCAGCGCTGAGCACCAGACCGACTGCCACCCAAGGCAGCAGCCGCCACTGCTCCCGCCGCGATCGGTCCGTGCCGTACAGCGCTGTGAATCCGCCCATGGCCGCCACCAACCCCAGCTCCTGATCTCCCCACAGCGTGCCCAGCAGCAGCGGCAGACCGATGGACAGAGCGGCGCGCAGACCCGCCCACCAACGCCAGGGGCCGGGCTGCAGGCGCGCCGCGTGATGCAGGGTGCGCCGGGTGCGGGGTAGACGCAGGGTTCCGGCCATGGGCGCTAAGTTCGGTGCTCCTGCGGATGCGCGGCTTGGTGGTTCGGCGGGATCGCCTACATTTGCGGCCCCTTACCAACGAGGGGACTAACCCAACAACGCGACATGCCAACTCGCATCCGCCTTCAGCGCAAAGGCAAAAAAGGCCAGCCCTACTACCATGTGGTGGTGGCTGATTCCCGTGCACCCCGTGACGGGAAATACATCGAACGGATCGGCGCTTACGATCCCAACCAGAACCCCGCCTTCGTGGAGGTGAACCTGGACAAGGCCTTGGACTGGCTGCAGAAAGGTGCCCAGCCCAGCGACACCTGCCGCGCCATCCTCAGCTACTCAGGGGTGATCTATAAGAACCACCTCGCCAACGGTGTGAAGAAAGGTGCCTTCGATGCCGCAGAGGCCGATCGCCGCTTCGACATCTGGATGAACGAGAAGACCGCCAAGATCGAAGGCAAGAAGAGCAAGCTGGCACTGGGTGCACAGGCTGCTGAGAAAGCCCGCATCGACGCAGAGAACAAGAAGTCCGCTGACCGTGCCGCTGCCATCAGCGCCAAGCTGGCCGCCGCCTCTTCTGAAGCTCCTGCTCCTGCTGCCGAAGCCACCGAGGGTGAAGCCCCCGCTGCTGAGGCCGCCGCTGAGTGATCCCAATATCCGAACCATGCAAGGCCCGCTTCACCCGAAGCGGGCCTTGTCCGTTCATGCCCGCATAGCCCCGTACCTTTCGGCCATGGACCTCGACAGCCTCCCACGCATCGGCAAGCTCGGCAAGCCTTGGGGCCACCAGGGCGATCTCACCCTGCACCTGGACGCGGCAGAACTGGAGGACCTGATCGAGGCCGAATGCCTCTTCGTGGACATCGACGGCCAGAAGGTGCCCTTCTTCTTCACCAAGCTGCGCGACAAGGGCCGTGACATCCTGGTGAAGTTCGATGACTTCAACGACCCGCAGAGCGCGGCCATCCTCGTGGGACGCGACATCTACGCCCCGCCCGGACTGCTGGTGGAGGACGGTGAGGATGGCTGGGATCCCGCCACCCTCATCGGCATGCAGGTGGCCGATGAAGAGCACGGAGCGCTGGGCGAAGTGGTGGCCTTGGATGGCACCGATGACCATCCTGTATTGGTGATCCGTCGAGGGGAGGAGGAAGTGCTCGTGCCGCTGGCCGATGAGCTCGTGGTGGGGATCGATGCCGAGCAGGGCCTGCTGGTGGTACGCACCCCGCCTGGGCTGTTGGAGCTCTATCGCGGTGCCTGAGCGTATGCCCAAACCATCCTTCCGCTTCAAACAGTTCACGGTGCAGCAGGATCGCTGTGCCATGAAGGTGAGCACCGATGGCGTGCTCTTCGGCGCCTGGGTGGACTTCACCAATGCCAAGCGCGTGCTGGATATCGGCACCGGGACGGGACTACTGGCGCTCATCGCGGCGCAGCGCGCTCCGGCCGCACACATCGATGCGGTGGAGATCGATCTCGAAGCGGCGTCACAAGCAGCTGAGAACGTCGCCGCCAGCCCCTGGCCCGAGCGCATCCGTGTGCACGCCATGGATGTACGCCGCCTGCACAGCGCAAAGCCCTTCGATCTTATCGTCTGCAACCCGCCGTACTACGTAGGTTATGCCGCAGCAGCGGACCCGCGCATGGGACTGGCCAAGCACAGTGGCGAACTGCATTTCGAAGCCCTGATCGATGCAGTGGACCGACTGCTCGACCCCACAGGCCGCTTCGCCCTTATCCTGCCGCTGAACCGCGAGGCCGAGCTGGTCAAGTTGGCGGCTACAGTAGGCCTCGCACCGGTGCGTCGCTGTGTGGTCCGCTATGTGCCGCAACGCCCGCCCAAGCGTGTGCTGCTGGAACTGGACCGCAGTGGCAGCGCGGTTCGCGAAGAGGAACTGTGTGTGGAACGCTCCGGGCCTTTCGACTATTCGCCGGAATACCGTGCGTTGCTGGCCGAGCTGATGCTCGGCTTCTGACCGTCAGCTCAGAGCGCGCGCTCCTCTTCCTGGAACACGATACCCAAGGCCTCCAGTTCGTCGAGCACGGGATCGTAGATGCTTGGCTTCAGCGGGAGCAATACCCCACGGTCCTGAACCTTGCCATTGAGCACCAACTTGCAGGCCATGCCGATGGGCAGCCCCACCGTACGGGCCATGGCGGTGTGTACCGGATCGAGCCCGATGGAGGCCAGCGATGCTTGGATCTCGTGCGAGCGGCCTTCGAGTTCGTATGCAAAGCGGTGCCACATCACCACCAGGTCCTTGTCCATAGGCCCCAACTTCCACTTCTGTTCCAACAGGTGTTGCAACGTGGCCGCCGGAGATCGCCCTTCCACCCCGATGGGCGTGGCATCGAAGAGTCCCAGCCAGGCCAGCTTGTCCATCACATCGTTCGTGGCATTGGTGCCGAGGTAGTCGGCCGTGGCGCGGCGCAGGTCCGTTGCCGCTCCGGGCAGGAAGGCGCGCAGGTAATCGGCCCAGGTGCTGTTGGCCGGTAGCTCAAGTGCGTAGCTGTCGTCCGTGCAACCCAGCTGAACGAAGGCATCCCACGCAGCGCAGTATCCTGCCTTGCGCAAGGTGCCGCGCAGCAGGGTGGGGATGCCCTCCAGTCCGTAGGCGGCGCGGTACTTCAACGAATCGCGGTTGGCGTAGCCATCGAAGCCGCCCAGACCGGGCACCGTGATGCGCTGAACCTGTTGGAAGAGCTTGTGGTAGGGGATGTATTTGGTGATGCCGTCGCGGATGTATTTCGCTGCGCCGCCTTGCCCGGCCAGCAAAACATTGCGCGGGTTCCAGCTGAATTTGTAGCCCCAGGGGTTGTCGTCGCTCTCCGGTGCGACCAGTCCGCCGCAGTAGCTCTCGAAGCTCTCCATGCGCGCACCGGCCGCGGTCAAGCGGTCCAGGATGCGCATGGCGCTCATGTGGTCGATGCCCGGATCAAGGCCCATTTCGTTCAGCACGATCAGCCCGGCCGCCTTGAACTCTGCGTCCATGGACCACAGCGCATCGGGCACATAGCTCGGGGTGATCACATGCTTGCGCAGGGTCAGACAGTCCTTCAGCACGTCCATGTGCATGAAGGCCGGCAGCATGCTGATCACCAGGTCGTGTTGCTGGATGAGCGCGGCCCGGGCGGTCCCGTCCGTGGCATCCAACGCGACACCCTGCGCCACGGTCGGCCCTTCCTTAACGAGGCGTTCTGCGTTGGTCGCCTCCTTGTCCGCCACGGTCACCCGCCATTGCTGCTCCGGTGCATGTTGGATCAGGTACTGGATGAGCGAGGAGGCCGAACGACCGGCGCCGAGAATGAGGATCTTACGCATGACATGGACCGCAGCAGCGGCGCTGCGAAGATGCGAAAGCCCGGGGGCACATCATCCGTTCATAGTGTACAAGTCCGTATCCAACAGCACGTGCCACACTTTGGCACACGCCTTGCCTGCCCGATGGCAACAGCTAACTTCGCGAACCCTTCAACACCCCCTCTCCATGCACAAGCTCGTCAGTACCCTGTTGCTCGGTCTGGTGTCCCTGTTCACTGTGAACGCACAGACCTCCGATCTGGTATTCTTCACCGATGACGGGGCCAAGTTCACGTTGATCATCGATGGAGATGTGAAGAACGAGAAACCGGCCACCCGCGTGGTCGCCACCGGTATCCGCACGGAATCGCCCGTGGTGATGGTGAAGTTCGAGGATGCTTCCATACCTGCCTTGAAGAAACCGGGCTACTTCCCGCTCGGCATGGAGTACACCATCATGGTGACCTCGAACAAGAAGGGCGAACGCGTGCTGCGCCCCACCGGCGAAGCAGCCCTGGGAACCGCCGCCAAAGCCGAGCCGGTGAAGCCTGCTCCCGTTGAATTCACCGACGACCGTGAGGTTACCGCACCTGCTCCCGTGCAGGAGGATGTGACCATGGAAGTGGGCGGTGTACAGCAGACCACCACCGTAACGGTCGTGGAAGAGGGCGGCACTGACATGCCCGGTGAGAACGTGAACATCAACATGGGCATCAACGGCATCGGCTTCAACATGAACGTTAAGGTGGACGAAGGCATGACCGGTGGTTCCACGACGACAACGACGACCACCCGTACCACCACGACCACCACCACCACGGCTGTTCCGCAACCTGCACCCACCAAGCCGGCACCGGCTCCCGTGAAGCCCGCAGAGCCCGAGGTGTACCGCATGCCCGGCTACTCCGGTCCTGTTGGCTGCGGTTGGCCGATGAGCGCGACCGAGTTCGCCGACGCCAAGAAGAGCATCGAGAGCAAGAGCTTCGAAGAGTCGAAGATGACCATGGCCAAGCAGATCGGTCGCGACCGCTGCTTCACCGTGGATCAGGTGAAGGGCATCATGGGCACCTTCAGCTTCGAGGACAGCAAGCTCGATTTCGCCAAGTTCGCCTACGACCGCACCTACGATATCGGCAACTACTTCAAGGTGAACGATGCCTTCACCTTCGAGAGTTCCATGGACGACCTGAACACCTTCATCGAGTCGCGCTAAGGACGGACACTGTCATTCCTCCATCGCCATGCGTCCCCTGTTCCACATCCCCGTCCTCCTGTTGCTTACCGCCCTGGTGGCGTGCAGCGGCTCGAAGTCCTTTTCCAAGAAAGCGGGGAAGCTGGACGAGGCCGGGCTGTTCGCTGAGGCGGCGGACATGTACCTGCAGGCTGTGCAGCGCAACCGCAAGAACGTGGATGCCAAGATCGGTCTGAAGAAGACCGGACAGATGCTGCTGGACGACAAGCTATCCGACTTCTTCCAGAACATGGCCATGGGCAACAACAAGGCCCAGGCGGTAGCTGCGTACCTCGATGCCAAGCGTTATCAGGACCTGGTGGGGCGCCTGGGTGTGGTGCTGGATATACCCGACCATTACAGCACCGATTTCGAGCGGGTGAAGGGCGAACATTTGGTGGACCTGTACGACCAGGGGCAGGCCTTGATGGCCAAGCAGGATTTTCGCGCTGCGGAGCAGGTCTTCGCCCAGATCGCCAAGCTGGAGCCCAACTACAAGGACGCTAGCAGCCTGCAGGCCGTGGCTTACCTGGAGCCGCTCTACCGCGCGGGGGCGCTGGATCTCGAGGCCGGACGATACCGAAAGGCGTATGAGGAGCTTGGTCGTGTACTTGACAAGGACCCCGCTTACAAGGATGCATCCGCGCTGCAGCAGGAGGCCCTCGCCAAAGGACAATACACCGTGGCCGTGCTCCCCTTCACCAGCAACAGCAAGCGACCGGACATCACCGCCCGGGTGCAGGCCATGGCCATGACAGCCCTGATGGAGACCAGGGATCCCTTCCTCAAGGTGGTGGACCGGGAGAACATCGATCGCATCCTGGAGGAGCAGCGCCTCGGCCTCAGCGGTGTGGTGGACGAGCAGACCGCCGTTCGGGTGGGTAACCTCATCGGAGCCCAGGCCGTGCTCATGGGGAACGTGATCGATGTGCGCGAAGAAGCCGGCCAGTTGCGGCGCAGCACCAAGGATGGCTTCGAGAGCTATCGCGTGCAGCAGATCAACAAGGAGACCGGCGAGAAGTACTTCATCACCAAGTACAAGCCGGTGCGCTACGCCGAATTCTACCAGGAGAACAAGGTGACCTTGTCCTTCTCATACCGCTTGGTGTCCCTGGAAACGGGCGAGGTGCTTGCCACGCAACTGGTGGAGCGCACCGCGCAGGACCACATGTACTACGCGAACTACGAGGGCAATGCCCAGCAGTTGATGCCTGCGCGTAACGGACAGGTGGACCTTGCCGACCGGGCTCGGCGCGACCTGCGGGCCCTGCTTTCCGCACCCCGTGAGTTGAAGAGCGTCACCACCCTGAGCACGGATGTGGTGCGCACCACGGCCAATGTGATGGCCACCGATATCCAGGCCGAACTAAGCAGCCGACTGCCGTGAGGACCCTGCTGCCCCTGCTCATCGTTCTGTTAGTGGCGGCTTGCAAAGGCCGGCAGGAAGTGGTGCAGTCACCGCCCACCCCCGCACCACAACGCCCCTCCTGGGTGTCAGCGCGGCCTGTAGAGCCCGGCTACTACGTCGGCATCGGCATGGCACCCAAGGCCCGTCCCGATCACCTGGAGGCCGCGAAGAAGAACGCCCTCAACGACCTGGCCAGCGAGATCAGCGTGAACGTGGAAGGCAACAGCCTGCTCTACACCCTGGATCGCAAGGGACAGTTCAACGAGTCGTACACCAATAGCATCCGCACCAGTACCAATGAACTGATCGAAGGCTTCGAACTGGCCGATAGCTGGGAGAACGCCACCGAAGTGTGGACCTACTACCGCCTGTCGAAGAGCGAGCATGCACGGCTCAAGGCCCAACGCAAGTCCCAGGCCATCGGTACCGCCACCGACCTCTACCGGCGTGCGCTGGCCTCCATGGCACAAGGCGATCTGCGCAGTGCGGTGGACCAGGACCTGCGGGCCATGCTGGCCATCAAGGCCTACTGGGGCGAGAACGATGTGGTGGATGTGGACGGACGACAGGTCCCCCTGGCCAATGAGCTGTATGCCGATCTGCAACGCTTCACTGGCAGCGTGCGCTTCACGGTCCTCCCTGAGCGCTGCACGCTGGACCTTGCCAACCGCTTCACTCGGGAAGTATTGGTCAGCGCTTCGCACCGCAATGGCAGTACCAACCAGGAGTTGGGCCAATTGCCCCTGCACCTCAGCTATCCCGGCATCAATGGGCCCGTCACCGAACTGAAGGCCACCGATGCCGAAGGCCGCCTGCGTACCGCCGTGAGCCGGGTGGATCCCAGCTTGCGCGCCAAGGACCTGGTGGTGAAGCTGGACCTCGACCGCTTGGTGAGCCCCGAACTGGAACCCGCATTGGTGAAGGCCTTGCTGGCCAGTCTCACGGCACCTGAATTGCGTGTCCCCATCGACCTGGTGATGCCGCGCGTACACATGCGAAGCACTGAGACCAACCTGGGGCAGCCCGTAGGCGATGCAGGCCTCGCCGTGGTGGTGCGCGAAGAGATGACCGCCCAGGGCTTCCGTTTCGTGGACCGCCCACAGGATGCGGACCTGCTGCTCACATTGAACGCCGCCACCCGCCAAGGGGGGGAGTCGGCAGGCTTCTTCACCGCCTTCCTCGACGTCACCATCAACCTCCGGGACCGCAGAACGGAACAGGTCCAGTACGAGGGCGGGCAGCAGGGTGTGAAGGGTGTGCAACTGTCCTTCGACAAGGCCGGGCTCGATGCTTACAAGAAGGCGGCCACCCAGGTGCGCAAGGAACTCATTCCCGCTGCGATTCGCTCGATATTCTAACATCCACGCGGAGTTCCGAAGTTTGGCACGCAATTGGAAAGAACACCACCAAGAGACACCATCAACGTCCCCGATCCCATGAAAACCTTGAACACCACCCGCCCTGTGACGGTCCTGATGACGGCGCTGATGCTGTCCGGTGCCATGACCGCCTGCAAGAAGAAGAAAGAGGTCGTCACCACGCCGCCCAATGGCGAAACAGAGATCACCGTGCTGTGCTCCGGTCCGGAGTACTTCACCAACGACAAGGCCTTCCGCCAGAACGCCGTCGGTGAGAGCATGGACCAGATGACCGCCAAGAACAAGGCCCTTAGTGCCGCCCGTGGCCTGCTCGCCGCCGATATCAACACCCAGATCAAGCGGGTGATCGACAACTACGTGAACAGCCGCGAGATGAACAACCGCGAAGAGGTGGCCGAGCGTTACGAAGGCCTCTCCCGCGAAGTGGTGGACCAACAGCTCAAGGGCGTGAAGACCATCTGCGAACGCCAGACACGCGTGGGTGGAGATGGCAACTACAAGACCTACATCGCCATCGAGCTCAGTGCACAGGACCTGCTGGCCGCCTACAACGAGCGTCTCAGCAGCGATGAGCGCCTTCGCATCGACTACGACTACGAGAAGTTCAAGGAGACCTTCGAGGCCGAGATGAACAACTTGAAGAAGTAACGGTCACCGACCGACCTGCGAAAAGCCCCCAGCGATGGGGGCTTTTTTGTTGGATATGGCGGACCTTTGCACCCCCGACCTCCCGTCATGCATCGCCCCCTCATCCGTACCGGTTCCCTGTTGCTCTTGCTCGCTGTGGCGGCCGGTGCCTTCGGTGCGCACGGTCTCCGTCCGCGCCTAAGCCCTCAAGCCCTGGACCAGTGGCGGACGGCCGTGGAGTACCAGTTCTACCACGGCCTTGGACTCCTGCTGGTGGCTGCGCTCGCTACGGGGATCGGGGGCGGCACCGTGCGCTGGATCCATCGTCTCTTCACCATCGGTGTGGTGCTCTTTTCGGGATCTATTTACCTTCTGAGCACCAGGGACTTGACCGGTCTGAATGCGGCGGGGCCGGTGCTGGGCCCGATCACACCAATGGGCGGGCTGGCGCTCATGGCGGGATGGGGCGTGCTGTTGATATCCGTTGGGAAGCGAACTGACCAGCGTTAGACTCGGTGCTCCGGTTCGCCCTACTTTTGCGGTCCCAATCCACAACCAAACGGACATGAACGAGTTCGGTCTGAAACCGAAGAACGCTGATCTCTCGAAGATCGGCCTTCGCCACCTTGGCGATGCTTTCTGGAACCTGGAGCCCGCCGAACTGGTGGAGCATTCAATCCTCAACGGCGAGGGCGTGTTCGCTGACAGCGGCGCCCTGGCCATCGAGACCGGCGAGTTCACCGGCCGCAGCCCCAAGGACAAGTTCTGCGTGCGCGATGAAAAGACCGAGAACACGGTGTGGTGGGGGGATGTCAACTTCCCCTTCGAGCCTGCCAAGTTCGATGCCCTGCACGCCCGCATGTGCGCCTACCTCATGGAGCGCGATGTGTACGTGAAGGACGTGTATGCCTGCGCAGACCCCACCTACCGAATGAACATCCGCGTGGTGGCCGAGAAGCCATGGAGCGCCCAGTTCGCCGGCAACATGTTCCTGCGTCCCACCAAGGCTGAGCTGGAAAGCTTCGAGCCCGAATGGAACATCATCAATGCCCCGGGTTTCCGTGGCGATGCCTCCATCGACGGCACCCGCCAGCACAACTTCGCGGTGATCAACTTCAGCAAGAAGATGATCCTCATCGGTGGCACCGGCTACACCGGCGAGATCAAGAAGGGCATCTTCACCGTGCTGAACTATGTGCTTCCGGAGGAGCGCGGCGTGCTGAGCATGCACTGCAGTGCCAACATCGGCCATGCTGGTGATACAGCGGTCTTCTTCGGCCTCAGCGGCACCGGCAAGACCACCCTCAGCGCCGATCCGGAGCGCCGCCTGATCGGTGACGACGAGCACGGCTGGAGCGACAAGGGCGTGTTCAACTTCGAGGGCGGTTGCTACGCCAAGTGCATCGATCTCAGTGCCGAGAAGGAACCCCAGATCTGGGAGGCGGTGAAGTTCGGTGCCATCCTGGAGAACATCGTGTTCGAGGAGGGGACCACCAAGGTGGATTTCGCTGATGGCACCAAGACCGAGAACACGCGTGTCAGCTACCCCATCCATCATATCAGCAACATCGCTGAACCAAGTGTGGGAGGTCATCCGCAGAACATCTTCTTCCTCACCTGCGATGCGTATGGCGTGCTTCCTCCCATCAGCCGGCTGAGCCCGGGTCAGGCCATGTACCACTTCATCAGCGGATACACGGCGAAGGTGGCCGGTACGGAGGCGGGTGTGACGGAGCCCCAGAGCACCTTCAGCGCCTGCTTCGGCAAGGCGTTCCTGCCCCTGCACCCCACCAAGTATGCCGATATGCTCGGTGAGAAGATGAAGCAGCACAACGTACGCGTGTGGCTGGTGAACACCGGCTGGAGCGGTGGTGCGTACGGTACAGGCCAGCGCATGAAACTGAAGTTCACAAGGGCCATGATCACCGCTGCTTTGCGCGGTGAACTGGATCGTGTGGAGTACAAGGAACATGCGGTCTTCGGGGTGAGCATGCCGGCAAGCTGTCCCAACGTTCCGGCGGAGATCCTCGATCCCCGCAGCACGTGGTCGGACAAGGCGGACTATGATGCCACTGCCGAGAAACTGGCCAAACAGTTCGTCGACAACTTCGCGAAGTACAAGGACGGTGCGAGCGCGGAGATCCTCGCTGCCGCCCCCAAGGTCGCTGTGAAGGCGTGATCTGCCAACCGAACGTGAGGCCCTGCCGCGTGATGCGGCAGGGCCTCCTGCTTTTTCACGGACCGTCCGCCGTTCGGTTCGAGGTGCACTGGCAACGTACCTTTGCGGCCCTTTTGGGGAAGCGGACGAGCATGTGGCGATGGTTCCTTTTTCCGGTGGTTCTGGTGGCGGTGACCGCACGCGCGCAGGCGCCCCCGATCGATGGACCCATCTATCCGGAAAAGCTCCGTGAGGACGTGGCGTTCCTGAGGTCCGTTCTGCACCGGACGCACCCGGACCCCTATCGGTACATCACGCAGGCGGAACTGGACCGTATGATCGATTCCATCAGTGACGGCCTGCGCGTGCCGATGGACCGGGCGGACCTTCTGTTGCACCTGCTGCCGGCCGTTCATGCGCTGGGTGATTCACATGTCCGTCTGGACCTGCCGCGGTCGCAGCGTGGAAAGTTGGCGCAGGATGCACCCGTGCTGCCCCTGCGGGTGAAGCTGCTCAGCAGTGGTCTTTATGTGGAGGAGGAGCTGAAGGGATTCCGGAGCCTTCCGCTAGGCGCGCGCATCACTGCCATCAACGACCGTCCGATCGAAGAGATCATCGCCACCATCGCACGACACATCCCGGTGGATGGTGCCAATACCACGCTGCGCGAGCGCTTCATTGAACGCGAGTTCCCCTGGCTGTATCGCAGATATGTGGGTACGGAGGGGGAATTCAAGGTGCGCTACAGGGATGGTTCCGGAGTGGAGCGCATGGAGCGCATCTTCCCCATGACCGGTGCCGAGATGGATATCATGCGCAAGCCGAGCCGCCCTGTCCTGGCGCCCTGGCGCGTGCAATGGGATCCCGAAAGTGAGGCGCAATGGGTGACCATGCGCACCCTCGATCTCGACAGCCTGCAGGTGGCCGGGGTGCAGCCCGAGCGCTTCCTGACCGCCCTATTGAAAGCTTCCCGCCGCAACAAGGCGCGCACCATGGTCATCGATGTGCGCGGTGCCGATGGCCGGGACCTCGCCGCTGCTGAGCTCGTGTTCGCCGCCATCGCCAAGGAGCCTTTCCGGGTGGTGCAGGGGATGAGCGCACGAACACCGGACGTGGACGTACCGCCCTTCGAAGGGATGCCGGTGGAACATCTCGAAGCGCTGCGTACGCAATTCGTGCCAGGTCCGAACCGCACCTCCCACCTGCGCCCGGACGATCCCAGGCTGCAGCCGTTGCCGCCGTTACGGAAGGCTTTTCAAGGCAAGGTGTATCTGGTGTGCGATGGTGCGACCCGGGATGCGGCCGCCGCACTCGTCATGATGGCCAAGCGGAGCGGTCGTGCGCGGGTGGTGGGAGAGGAGGTGGGGACCAATGCCTTCAGCTTCACCGGGGGGCGCGAGCTGGTGGAGCACCTGCCCAACTCGGGCTTGGAACTACGCCTGTCGTTGATGCGCTACATACCTGATGGCATGCCCAGTGGTCCTTTGTCAAATGGGGAGCGACCGCATCACGAGGTGGAACAACAACCTTGGGGGATCGCGAAAGGGCGGGATACGCTCCGCGAATCACTGCTGGAGTTGATCCGTGAACTGCGATGAGGTCCGTCACACTGACCTCCTTGATGCTGGTCGCCTGCGTCCGACCCTCATCGCCGCCAGCATCGCTTGGATGGCAGGACATCCCGAACACCCATGCGACCGGATTCCTGCTGCAGGAGCGCGATGCCGAGCGCAGGGCCCTTGTGTTCGGCCCGCGGGGCCGCTCGGATACGCTGGCCATCATCGTTGTTCCCGAGCGACCACCGGAGCGCATCGCTGCGCTGAGCACGACGCATATCCCTTTCATTCTGGCCCTGGGCGCCGGAGATGCCTTGGTGGGTGCAGCCTATTGCGACCACGTTCCCGATCCCCGGTTCCAGGACCTGCTGACGGCAGGTCGTGTGGTGGAATTGTTGCGCGGCGAGCGGCTGGACGGAGAGCGGTACATCAGCCTTGCGCCGGATGTGCTGTTCGATCAGGTGCCGGGGATCGCGGGAAGCGTTCCGCCGATGACGGGTTCCCTCCAGGTTCCGGTGACCGAATTCCTTGAGCACCATCCCCTCGGACGTGCGGAATGGATCCGCTTCTTCGGTGCGCTCCTCGGCCGACAGACACTGGCGGACAGCATCCATGCTGAAGTCGTTTCGCGCTATCATGCCGCGCACGATCGGGTGGCCGGGCTGGATGAAGGGCCGCTCGTGTTCTTCGGCAGTGCCTGGGGTGGGCGGTTCCATGCAGCCGCTGGTCACAGTTACATGGCACGCTTGATCCGCGATGCAGGGGCCCGATATTTCCTGGCCGATACCATGGGCGGAAGCGTGACGCTCGACCTGGAGTCGTTCATCGGGCTTTCCGACTCCCTGGACCATATCGGAATGGTCCTGTCACACCCGGGCATCCCGGACAAGGTCGACCTGGCCCAGGGAGATCCACGCTTGTTGCGACTTCCCGCACTGAACGAAGGGGGGTTCTACGGGAACAGTGAACGCAGCGACCTGTTCGGTCGATCCCTCCTGGAGCCGGATGTGTTGCTGACAGACCTTGTCCACATTTTTCATCCTGACAGGGCACCGGACCATACGCCGCGGTATTTCCATCGGCTGGTTCAGAGCCCGATCCCGACGCGCTTGTAGAGGAAGCTCATCAGCCAGGCGGGACCGATCATCAGGAACTGCAGATCGTCCAGGAAGCTGGGCTTGCGGCCTTCCACCTTGTGCCCGTAGAACTGCCCGATCCAGGCGGCCACGAACAGCACCACAGCAACCGCCCACAGCGGCCACGGTGCGGTGCGGTCCAACAGGTCGCAGAGCAGCAGGCACATGCTGGTGAAGAGCGCCATGCCCACCATGAGGGAGATGGACAGGCGGGCATAGAAGAGCGCTACGAGCAGGGTGACCAGCATGGCGGCCCATCCGCAGGGTAGCACATCGGGCAAGGGGGAGGGGATGCTCCAGAGCAGCGCCACCACGCAGAAGTAGATGGTGGGCACGCAGATCCAATGGATGAGCTTGTTGGTGGGGTGCTGATGGCTGATGCCGTAGGCCTCCAGCCAGTCATGAATGCTACGCGTGGCCATGGGTAAGGTAACGTTCGTGAAGGATGTGCAGGTGATGCAAGGTATGCCCGGCCGTGATCCAGCCCATGGCGCGCACGCTGATCGTGCCGTTGTTGGCCGTACCCGTGCGAGCAAGCGCTGTTGCATCGAAGCTGCGGAACAGGTGGTGCAGGCTCCTGCGGTGGTGTTCCCATTCGTTCACCAGTTCGTGCCAGGGGCGCGCATCAGCGTTCGAGGCCGCAGCGTAAGCATCCTCATCGAAGCCCGGCATCGGTGTTCCATCACCACGCGCAATGCGCAGTGAGCGATAGGCGAAGATGCGGTCGCAGTCCAGCAGGTGTTGCACCAACTCACGGATGCTCCACTTGCCAGGCGCATAGCGGTGCAGGCTCTGCTCTTCCGTGATGCTGTGGAAGGTCCTTAGCGCCTCGGTGAAGCTGGCCTCCAGTCCGGTGAAGAGGTCGTACCCTTCGACCCGGTCCACGTAGCGGTGGTAGAAGGGTGGCATCTCCTGTGGCGAGGGTCGTTCCATGGTGCTCATGGCACAAAGATGATCGCTGCGACCCGCGTTGGCGAACGACTGTTCAGGGGGCGGAGCTTCCTTCGAGCACTTCGGTGGCCGGGATACCGACCAGTTCCTTCAGCACGCGAACGATACCCAATGAGCTGCGCCACCAGCCGTTGCGTGGAGTATCAGGGTCGTCCAAGGCACGCACACCCACGTGTAGGGCACTGCCGCATGCGTCCTGGTACACCCGCTGCGAACGACGGGCATGTACGCCGAGCGAGATCAGGTCCACGGCGGAGAGCCCATCAGCCTGTGCTCGTGCTGCGAAGGCCCGCGCATTGGCCAATGTGCGTCCGAGGCCGTTCACCGTGGCGGGCACCGCGACAGTGCGGTCGGCCGGGATGCCACCTTCGTTCAGCAGCCAAGCGCCCCATTCCGCGAACGTTGGGGCTGCGGGATGTGTAGTGCTGTCGGCGTGGATCAACGCACAGGTGGCGGCCAGCGCGTGTACATTGGTGCCGTTGAGCAAGAGTTCTTTCACGAAAAGGTTCATCGTACCCGGCTCCAACTTCCGCGGGTGCAGGCTTCGGAGCAGGAGGGAGCGGGCACCCTTGGGCAGCGTGCCACGGTACTCCGTAGGCGTGCCGCTCAGCGTGAGGTCCATCAGTGTGTCATTCACAGTGAGCAGCAGCAAGCGCGAGCCGTCGATGCCGCTCGCGTTCACCATGAGCTCGCCACCTGTGGGGCCGGGGAAGTCCACTCGGAGCGCCTGGTCCTGCTCCAGGTAGTAGGCGAACAAGCGTGTGGTACCTGTGACGTAGATGCGTTCGTAGCCACCCTGCTCGAGCAGCTGCACCAAGGCGGGGATGCGCTCACGTGGCATCCATCCTTCCACCACGGCTGTCCGGGCACCGCTGGGTGCGGTGATGGCGAGGCGATCGTGGAGGTGCGCGAAGGCCCACCACAGGCCTGCGGCCAACACCAGTGCTGTGAACCAGACCCAACGCCTCATGGCAGGTCCTCGGCCAGTTGGTCACGCAGGGCGATCAGTTCCTGCCGCGCCTTGCGATCGCCGGTCACGATGCATTGCAGACTTCCCGCATCGCAAACGGTGATGGCTTCGGTGATCTGCCCCAGATCGGCGCGCAACAGGGCCAGCTGATAGTAGCTGGGGATGTGCTTCGCATCATCGTGAAGGATGGCCTCCAGGTCGGCAATGGCCTGCTCCATCGCCCCCATGCGCTTGTGCTCAAGGGCAATGGCATAGCGCAGGAAGAGGTCGCCCGGTTCTTCTGCCAGCATGGAGCGCAACTGCCCCAATCGTTCTTCGCTCATGTCCGTTCCCGATCCTGATGACCGGCGAAGCTACACCATGCACCGTCGGGGTATCGCATCGCAGCCGCCTGTTCCCGCGTCGCAACATTTTCAGCGTACTTACGTACATCGAGCCATGCTTTCCCGGCTGCATCCCTTCACGGTCCTGGGCGTTCTGCTGGCCTGTTGCGCCCTTCCCCTGTGGTGGACCGGTCACGTCATGTTCGCGCTGATCCTGCTCGTACTGGCCTATGGCGCAGTGGCGATCGAGTTCAAGACCCATACCAGCCGCCTGCAGTTCAGCACCATGGTGGCCATCGCCTTCTTGATGGGCATCCTGCTCGATCGGTACACAGGGCAGTGGCCCTTGTTCACGGTGGCGCTGGTGTTGGCGGCTGCAGCCACTGTCGCGCGCCAGGCCTTCATGCA
>CAYZBO010000028.1:18072-33129 GCA_964476665.1 uncultured Chryseobacterium sp.
GCGCCGGACTTCCAACTGCCCGATCAGAACGGAACGCTGGTCCGCTTGTCCGACTATCGTGGTCGGCATCCCGTGCTGCTCATTTTCGTGCGCGGTGATTGGTGCCCGGGCTGCCACATGATGCTGCGCACCTACGAACGCAACCGGAGCAAGTTCATGGACCGTGGCATCCATGTGCTCGCCGTGGGGCCCGATAACATCGACGTGAACCGCGCCATGGTGGAGCGCATTGGCGTGAACTACCGCATGCTCAGCGACGACGCGCAACGGGCCAGCAGTATGTACGGGGTTGTCTACAACAACCCCATGCTCGAGATCAGCGTGAACTATGAGGAGGGCATCCCCTTGCCTGCCTCGTTCCTCGTGGATACGAACGGTGTCGTACGCTACGTGTCCCGTCCGGACCGGGTGGGTGAGTTCCTCGACCCCTCCTTGATCTTCGGGCTGCTGGATGAACTGCCACCCGCAACCCAACTGGCATGGAGCTGATCACCGCTGCGGTCTATGCGAGCGTTCCGGTGGTGCTGCTGGCGGTCTCTGGCGGGCTTGCCCATGCGTACAACCGGCTGCGCCGTGAGCACGAGCGTAACGCACGCGACCGCGACGGCCTGCTGGAAGTGTTGGAAGGCAGCAACGATGCGCTCTTCGTGCTGAACTTCGTGAACGGCCGGATCTTCCGCGCCAACCGACAGGCCTGCGCACTCTTGGGCTACACGGGAACGGAGCTGTTGAAGCGTACGGTCTTCGATCTGCACCCGCCGGAGTACCTGCAGCTCAGTGCCACGCGCATTGCTGATGCCTGGGAGCAGAACGGATCGATCTTCTCGGACATCCCCATGCAGCGCAGCGACGGTGGTACGGTGCCCGTGGAATGCAGTACCAAGGTGACCAGCTACCAAGGCCATCCGGCCATCATCCTCTTCGCGCGGGACATCACCGAGCGCCTGGCCTTGGAGCAACGGATCGCTGAGCAGAACGCGTTGGTGAAGCGTCAGAACGATGATCTGCTCAGCAGCATTCGCTATGCCCAACGGATCCAGCGCGCCGTACTCCCCGAGCCTGCCCGGTTGGAGGAGTTGTTCCCGCAGTCGTTCGTGCTCCATCGGCCACGCGATATCGTGAGCGGTGACATGGCATGGTTCGGTGAGCGCGACGGACAGGCCTGGGTGGTCGCCGCCGATTGCACCGGCCATGGCGTTCCCGGTGCACTGCTCACCCTCATTGGCGCGTCCATCTTCCAGGAACAGGTCCACGAGCGTGGTGTTGCCACACCGGGTGAGCTGTTGGACGCCGCCCGAAGCACCATGGCGGACATGCTGCTCGGCGGCGATGCGGAGGAACGCGCGCTGGATGGGATGAACGCGGCCGTGTTGTGCATCGATCGCGAACGCCGGATGCTGCAGTATGCCGGAGCGTTCGGTCCGCTCTACCTGCTCCGCAACGGTGCTATCATCGAGTACAAAGGCGATCGCATGCCCGTTGGTCACATGGATGCTGGTATCCGGCCGTTCACCACGGAACAGATCGCCTTGTACCAGGGCGACCGGCTCTTCATCTTCTCCGATGGTCTTCCGGACCAGTTCGGCGGACCCGCGGCCAAGCGCTTGAAGAGCGCGGGGCTCAAGCAGTGGTTGTGCGCAAGTGCACGGCTTCCCATGGAGGAACAGGGCCAATTCCTCTCCGATCACTTCCGACTGTGGAAGGGAACCGAAGCCCAGATCGATGATGTGCTGGTGATCGGCGTGGAGATCGATCAACCTTCCTGAACGCTGTGTACAACGCGCAGCATGGCATCAAGGTCCGTCGGGGCCACCCAATGCCAGACGTCCCGCCGCAGCCAGGTCAGCTGGCGCTTGGCGTAATTGCGGCTGCGCTGCTTGATCAAGGCGATGGTCGTGGCCCGGTCCAGCGCTCCATCGAAGTGGTGGAAGAACTCGGTATAGCCCACGGTCAACAAGGCGTTCAGGTGCCGGTACGGCAACAAGGAGCGCACCTCGTCCTCCAGTCCTTCCGCGATCATGTGGTCCACGCGGTCATCGATGCGCTGATAGAGCGTGGCACGGTCCAGGTCCATCGCCAGCCGAACGATGCGCAGGTCGGTGCGGTCCGTCGGTGTGCTGCGCTGCTCACTGTAGGGCCGACCGGTGATGATGCAGATCTCCAGCGCGCGGATCACCCGGTGCGGATTGGCGCGGTCGATACGCGCATGGGTGGCGGGGTCACGCCGTTCGAGCTCGCTCACCAAGGCGTCCAGGCCTTCGCTCCGGAAGCGTTCCTGCAGGCGGGTCCGCACCTTGCTATCACCAGCGGGCAAGGCGTCCAGGCCCTTCACCAGTGCATCGATGTAGAGCCCGCTGCCACCCACCAGGATGGCGGTGCCGTGCTGCTGAAGGATGGATTGAAGCACCGGCTCTGCCGCACGTGCGAACTGGCCGGCGCTCCACGTCTCCGCCAGTTCCAGATGTCCGAGGAAGTGGTGGGGCACTCCACCCAGCTCGGCTTCCAAGGCGCGCGCCGTACCGATGCGCATCGCCCGGTAGAATTGACGTGAATCAGCGCTGATGATCTCGGTGCCCAGCGCCTGTGCGAGCCGCACGGCCGCAGCGGTCTTGCCCGATGCCGTGGGACCGCCGATGACGATCAGCACTGGGGGCGGGTTGCGCGCGGGACGATCGTTCACCGGTCAGCGGTAGTCGTCGCCCAGGTCATCGATGCTGCCATGCCCGAACTCATCGTGCTCGCCCTCCTCGTCGAAGCCGAACTCGTCATCGTCCTCGTACTGCTGCTCTTCCGCATCCATCGCGTACGGGTCCTCGTCCAGGATACCTGCAGTGAGGTCGTCCTCACGGCTGTGCTCCCCGGGCGCATCGTTCATGCTCAGCACTACACGGGGGTAGGTGACACCGGGTGCGGGGTCACCTGCTTGGATGAGCTCCACCATGAACATCCACATGTGGAGGAAGTCGTACACGTAGATGAAGCGCTGCGAAGTGCTCCGGATATGGTCGCTGATGTACACTTCGTTCATCAGTGCGGGTGCATCACCATCTTCGGAGAAACCGATGTCGGCGAGCGGTATTTCCGGCCCCTTGTCCCAGTTCTCATCGCTCACGTAGAAGCTGGCCATTTCCTGGCCGATGAAACCGAAGGCTTCCTTGATGGCATTGTGAAGGTCCAGGAAACTCTGTTCGCTGCCGATCTCGATATCACGGAAGGCCTCGCTCTCGTGATCGATCAGGACACGGAAACGGTAGATGCGCATGGTGGTGTCTGGAACGCTGGTGGGCAAGCCGGGAGTGTGGCTTACCCAACGGGACAGCGAAGCTACGGGTTGCCAGCCGATACCGGGTGTGGACCAGGGCCTTGGGGACCGGGATCGACGGTGATGAGAGCCTGCAATCCCAAGCGCTCGCCGGTCTCCAGCATCAAGCCCCACGCCTGTGCGCGGTCGTTCTGGATGTGGCCGTCCAGGATGGCGTCCTTGATCACGGTCTTGATGTCGCCGATGACCTTGCTGGGCGCGATGTTGAAGGCGTGCATGATGTCCTCGCCGGTGATGGGTGGCTGGAAGTTGCGCACGCGGTCCTTCTCCTCCACCTCCTTCAACTTCCGCATCACCAGCTCGTAGTTGCGCAGGTAGCGGTCCTTCTTCTTCTCGTTCTTGCTGGTGATGTCCGCGCGGCACAGGATCATGAGCGCGTCGATGGCATCGCCGGCATCGAACAACAACCTCCGTATCGCGCTGTCCGTCACTTCTTCCTTGGTGAGGGCGATGGGCCTCAAGTGCAGGGCCACAAGCTTCTGCACGAACTTCATCTGCTCGTCCAAGGGCAGCTTGAGGCGGCGGAAGATGCCGGGTACCATGCGTGCGCCCTTGTCCTCGTGACCATGGAACGTCCATCCGTGGCCCTGTTCAAAGCGTTTGGTGCGCGGCTTGGCGATGTCGTGCAGGATGGCCGCCCAGCGCAACCACAGGTCGTTGCTCTGCGCGCACACATTGTCCAGCACCTGCAGGGTGTGGTAGAAGTTGTCCTTGTGGCCGATGCCGTAGCGCTCCTCCGCACCGGCCAGTTCCAGGAACTCGGGGAAGAACTCCTGCATCAACCCCGTATCGCGCAGCAGGATGAACCCGATGCTGGGCTTCGGTGTGAGGATGATCTTGTTCAGCTCGGTGTGGATGCGTTCGGCGCTGATGATCTCCAGCCGGTGCGCGTTGCGCTTGATCGCATCGAACGTGGCGGGGTCGATGGTGAAGCCGAGCTGATTGGCGAAGCGCACGGCACGCAGCATCCGCAGCGGATCATCGCTGAAGGTGATGTCCGGGTCGAGCGGTGTGCGAAGCAACCCTTGGTCGAGGTGGAGGATGCCGCCGAAGGGGTCCACCAGCGCGCCGAGGCTGCCATGGTTCATGGAGATGGCCAGGGCGTTGATGGTGAAGTCGCGCCGTTCCTGGTCGTCCTTGATGGTGCCGGGCTCCACTTCGGGCTTGCGGCTGTTGCGGCTGTAGCTCTCCTTGCGCGCCCCCACGAATTCCACCTGCATATCACCATGCATGAACATGGCGGTGCCGAAGTTCTTGAAGACATGCACAGGCTCGGCCTTGAGCCGCCGCGCCACGGCCTGTGCGAAGGACGGGCCATCGCCCTCCACCACGAAGTCGATGTCCTTGCACGGCCGCCCGATCAGCCGGTCGCGTACGTAGCCACCGATGGCGAAGGCGGGAATGCCTTGCTGCGCGGCCTCCGCGGCCACCGCCTGGAACAGCGGCTCGTCCACGACGCCGACCAGACGGGCAGGGTCCACAGTGTATCGGGTGGTGGTGGTGTGCATGAGCGGGAAGGGCGGCAAAAGTAGGCCCTGCGGCGGATGCCGCTAGGGGGCTAACTTAGTGAGGCCATGCTGGGTGGACGATCCTTGATCATCATTGCTCTATTTGCTCTGGTCACCAGGGTATGGGCACAGGATGGGGCCCAGCACGCCGGCTTCCTTTCGGACACCTGTACGGTCAGTGATACCGTCTACACCATCGTGGAGCGTATGCCCGAGTTCCCTGGTGGAAGTGAAGCGTTATTCCGATATCTAAGGAAGTCGATCTCCAGCCCCAGATGCCCTTCCGTGGAGGTGCCTTCCAGCACGATCTACTTGACCTTCGTTGTTCGAGATGATGGGGTCGTTTGCGATCCGCAGGTGGTAGCTGGTGCTGATTGTGAACAGGCCAGAGAGCGGTTGATATCCATGCTCAAGAGTATGCCGCTTTGGGAGCCCGGAAGGCAACGCGGTAAGCCGGTCAACGTGCGTTACAACCTGCCGATCAGGATACACTGGAAGTGACGTGCACCGGTCGTGAGCTTGGCAGTCCCTCCTTAACGCATCAGGTGCTTGACTTCGATCCCCTCCGCACACTTGAAATGCCCCTTCGGACACGTCTTGTGCCCATGCAATCCGCACGGCCGGCAATCGAGCTTCTCGGGCGTTTCCAGCACACGTCCGTTCGCGCGCAGCGGGCCAAAACCGAAGGCGGGTACCGTGCTGCAGAAGATCGCGGTCACCGGCGCGCCTGCCTGTCCGGTAGGCAGGTTCATGGCGCTCGCGATGTGCAGGGGCGCGCTGTCGTTCACGTAGTTCATTGCGGCGCCTGCCATCAGGGCTGCGCTTTCGAGCAGCTTCAATTCGCGGGTTAGGTCCACGCCCCGGCCGCTGGCCGCGATGATGCGTTGGGCCAGCGCTGTATCGCCCGGCGCACCGATGATGAAGACCTGCTGTTCGCTCGGCAAGGCCTTCACCAGTTCGATCCACTTGTGCTCCGGCCATTGCTTGGTGAACCAGACCGAGGCGGGTGCGATGCACACATAGGGCATGCGCTCATGTACCCATGTGTTCATGTGCTCATGGGGGTCTTTGCTGGACAGTCCGTGCGAGCGCAGGATCCCGTCCACCTTGGCGCGATCTTCCGCTGTGGGGTAGAGGCGGGGCAAGGGCCGCTGGCCGTCCGTGAGGTGCTCGATCAACGCGTTCAGGCGATCCACCTCGTGCCGCCCATCCCCGATAACGTGCTTCACCGTGCGGGTGAAGAGGACGCTCAGCGGGTTCTTGTCGTAGCCGACCTTTTCCTTGCCGCGTGCCATCACGGTCATCAATCCCGTGCTGAAGAAGCGCTGGCAGTTGATGATGTGGTCGTATTCGGTCCTGCGTAGTTCGCTGATGAGCTTGATAAGGGCCTTGTTCTTGGCCGTACGCTTGTCCCACACATACAGTCTCCTCAGGAAGGGATGGCCCGTGAAAAGCCCGTCGTTCCCCTTGCGCACCACCAGGTCGATGGCGGCATCGGGGTGGTGGGCGTGGAGCTTCTCCAGGATGCTCGTCACCAGCACGGCATCGCCCAGGAAGGCGGTCTGGATGACGAGGAACTGCTTCATGGCGCGGGCTTCAGGGCATAGCCCGGAGTGATCTCGCGGAACACCTTCTCCCACGGCACCTTGGTATGGCTGCCAAGACGCACGATCACCAGCTGGTTCGCAGGGTCCACGTGGATGAACTGGCCGAGGATGCCCTCCGCGTTGAACGGGCCATCCGGGAACGGCAACCACCACTGGTAGCGGTAGAAGCTCACGCCTCCGTTCGTCGTGTCAGGCTTGGTGCTGGTCTCCACCCATGCACTTGGCACGAGCTGCTTTCCACGCCATTCACCCTTGTGCAGGTAGAGCGAGCCGAGCTTGGCGAAGTCGCGGGCCGGTGCGTTGATGCAGCAGAAGGCCTTCTCTATCCCGCCCTTCTTCATGTCGATGCTCCACGAGCTCGCATGCTCCATGCCGAGCGGGTTCCACAGGCGGTCGTTGAGGTATTCGGTAAGGGTACGGGGATCACCCTTGGCGCGCAGGGCCCGGGTGAGCAGCAGGCCCAGCAGCTGGGTGTCGCCACTGACATACTCCCACTTGGTGCCGGGCGGACGCTTCAGCTTCAGCTTCAACGTGTACTTCTCCAACTGCCGGCCGTAGTAGAACTTGGCCACGGTGCCGAAGGGGTTCACGTAGCTCTCCTTGAAGTCGATGCCGCTGGTCATCTGCAGCACGTGCTCGATGGTGACGCCCTCGAAGCCGCTCGCCTTCAGTTCGGGGATGAAGTCCACGATCGGTTGCTGCACGTCGCGGATAAGCCCGTCGGCGATGGCCGTGCCGATGAGCATGCTCACCACCGACTTGGCCATGGAGAACGAAGGGTGCACGTGCGCCTCGTCGTAGCCCTTGAAGTAGCGTTCGTAGACGATGGTGTCCCGGCGGATCACCAGGAAGGCCGTGGTCTTGTGCTTCTCCAGCCAGGTGTCGAAGGGGATCTGTTCCCCCTTGTAGTTCGCGGTGCGCGGTCCGATCTCCTTTGCGGCCACCGGGTATTGGAAGGGTGTGGTGGAAGCGGGGAGTGGCCGTGTCGGGAACTTCTTGTGGTCGCGGCGGTCGGCGAAGTTCCACTTCACGAAACGCCCCACCGTGCAGCCATCGAGCAGCAGGGCCAGCAGGAGCAGGGCGACCGGGCGAAGCAGGCGCATGGGGTTAGACCGCTACGCTGTGCTCGCGCAGCGCGTCGTTGAGGCTGGTTTTCTTGTCGGTGCTCTCCTTGCGCTGGCCGATGATGAGCGCGCAGGGCACGCCGTACTCACCTGCGGGGAACTTCTTAGGCACGGTGCCGGGGATCACCACGGAGCGGGGCGGTACGTACCCGCGCATCTCCTTGGGCTCGGGGCCGGTGATATCGATGATGCGGGTGCTGGCGGTGAGCACCACGTTGGCTCCGAGCACGGCCTCACGCCCCACGCGCACGCCCTCCACCACGATGGCGCGCGAGCCGATGAAGCAGCCATCCTCGATGATCACGGGTGCGGCCTGTACAGGCTCCAGCACGCCGCCGATGCCCACGCCGCCGCTCAGGTGCACATGCTTGCCGATCTGTGCGCAGCTGCCCACCGTGGCCCAGGTGTCCACCATGGTGCCTTCGTCCACGTAAGCGCCGATGTTCACGTAGCTGGGCATGAGAATGACGCCGGGGGCGAGGTGGCTGCCATGGCGCGCGATGGCATGCGGTACCACGCGCACACCAAGCTTGGCATAATGCTTCTTCAACGGGATCTTGTCGTGGAACTCCAACGGCCCCACCTCGAAGGTGTGCATCTGCTTGATGGGGAAGTACATCAGCACCGCCTTCTTCACCCATTCATTCACCTTCCAGCCATCACCTTGAGGCTCGGCAACACGCAATTCGCCGCGGTCCAGGCGCTCGACGACACCTTCAATGGCCAGCACCACCTCCTCGTCGCGCAGCATGCTGCGGTCGTTCCATGCCTTTTCGATCAGTTCATGCATGCTGCAAAGATGGGTTCCTTGCCCGACCTTCGCACGCCATGCCGCGCGTCATCGCCATCGATCACGGTCTCAAACGCACCGGCCTCGCGGTGACCGACCCCCTGCGCATCATCGCCACCGCGCTGGATACGGTGCCCACACACGAACTCTTCACCTACCTGAAGGCTTACGTCGCCCGCGAGCAGGTGGATGGCTTCGTGGTGGGCCTGCCGATGAACCTTGATGGACGGCCCACGGACGCCACACCCCATGTGCAGGAGTTCATCGGTCACTTGCGCAGGGCCTTTCCCACGTATTGGGTGGAGACGGTCGACGAACGTTTCACCAGCCGCATGGCCCAACAGACGCTGCTGGCGAGCGGCAAGGGTCGGATGGCGCGGCGCGACAAGGGCCAATTGGACCGCATCAGCGCCACCATCCTCCTGCAGGGGTGGCTGGAGGCGCATCCGCGTTGAGCAACGGCAGCGAGCGGCAGCCCCGCCACCGTTACCTTTGCAGCCGTTCCCATGATACTCCCCATCCGCGCATACGGCGACCCCGTGCTGAAGAAGGTCGCCAAGGACATCGAACCGGGCCATCCGGGCTTGGAACAGCTCATCGCCGATATGTTCGAGACGATGTACGAGGCGAACGGCGTTGGTCTAGCCGCTCCGCAGATCGGTCAGAGCATCCGCCTGTTCGTGGTGGATGCATCACCCTTTGCCGAGGATGAGGACGGCAAGCCCACCGAAGAGGCGCACCTGAAGGATTTCAAGAAGGTCTTCATCAACCCCTACATCGTCGAAGAGGAAGGGGAGGAGTGGGGCTTCGAGGAGGGCTGCCTCAGCATTCCAGGTATCCGTGAGGAGGTCTTTCGCGCGGAGCGCATCGTGCTGCAGTACCAGGACGAACACTTCAAGGAGCACGAGGAGGAATTCGGCGGCTTTGCTGCGCGGGTGATCCAGCATGAGCATGACCATTTGGATGGTGTGCTCTTCACCGATCACCTCGCACCCCTGCGCCAGCGACTGCTCCAGGGCAGGTTGCGCGATATCGGGCGCGGCAAATGCGATGCCCGTTACAAGATGCGTTTCCCTGTGACCAAATGAGGACCATGCTACGTGCTCTACCTTACCTCGCTGCGGGCCTGCTGCTCTTCGCCTGCGGCTCCGATGCTCCAGTGGATGAGAAGGCCGCCAAGGCCGCTGAGATGCGCACCCGCATCCAGACCATGGAGGATTCGCTCTTCAACAGCGGCCTCTTCGAACAACGCAACGCCCAGGCCCTGCTGGATGTGTACAAGGCCTATGCCACCGCCATGCCGCTGGACAGCCTCGCACCGGAATACCTGTTCCGTGCGGCAGGTGTGGCGCGCAGCATGAAGGATCCACAGCAGAGCATCTTCCTGTACGACCGCATCATCCGCGACTATCCCTCGTGGAAGAAGCTGCCCGATACCTATTATCTGAAGGCCTTCGTGATCGATGCCGACCTGGACAGATTGGGCGAGGCGGAGGATGCGTACATGGCACTGATCGGTGCGTTTCCGGACCATGCTTATGCCGCTCAAGCGCGCCTCGCCATCGAGAACCTCAAGTACACGGACGAGGAGCTGATCGCGCGCTTCAAGGCGATGGAGACGGACAGTGCCGCGACCGCCGGGAAATGACCCGTGCCGAACTGATCCAGGCGGCTCTTGCCACCGCGCTGAGCCCCGCTGAGTACCATGCTGGCTTCGAACAGGTCGTAGCCGCGGGAAGCACCTCCGGCCCTGACCGCTCCGACTTCTTGGTGGCCTATACCAAGCTGAACCTGGCCCGGGCACGCCGCTGGAACACCCGGATGGAGATACTGCCAGAACTGCTGGGCGGTCTGCCCATCCGTTCACCGCAGACCTGGCTGGTGCTCACTGAATACTGGTGCGGCGATGCGGCCCAGTGCTGTCCGGCCATGGTCCATCTTGCAGCGCGTACACCGGGCCTGAAGGTGCGCTTCGTGTTCCGCGATGAACACCTGGAGCTGATGGACCTGTACCTCACCCGCGGCGGTCGCAGCATCCCCAAGTTGGTGGCGATCGATGATGCCTCCGGTTCCGAGTTGTTCACGTGGGGTCCCCGACCAGCGGCTGCACAGGCTGTTGTGGATGGCTTCCTCGCGATCCCCAAGGAACAGCGTGACGCTGAAGCCATGAAGGAAGCACTCCACGGATGGTACGCCAAGGATGGTTGTGCCGCCGTGCAACGCGAACTGCTCGCGCTCTGCGCCGCCGTCAGGCCTTGACCCCAGCAAGCGCGCGCTCGTTCAGCACAAGTTGCCCCTTGCTGAGGATGCCGACGGCGCGACCTGCGAAGCGCTGACCAAGGAACGGCGTGTTGTGCGAGCGGCTCACCAGGTCGGGCTCTTCGCAGGTCCAGTTCACCTCCGGATCGAAGAGGGTGATCTCCGCTACAGCGTCCACTGCGATGTGCGGCACTGTCATACCCAGCACGGCGCGCGGTCCATGGCTCAGCCGTTCGATCAGCCGGCGCAGGCTCATGCGTCCCTTCAGCGCGGTGTTGGCCACGGCGAATTGGGTCTCCAGCCCGATGATGCCAAAGGCGGCCTGGCCATACTCCACCAGCTTGTGCTCGCGGTCCTCCGGCCGGTGATCGCTCACGATGGCGTCGATCGTTCCATCCTTCACCGCATCGCGCAAGGCATCGATGTGGCGTGCACTGCGCAGCGGCGGGAACACTTTGTAGCAGGTCTCGAAGCCACGCAGACAACCGTCGTCCAGCAACAGGTTGTAGGCTGCGACACTGGCTGTGATGCGTAGTCCTTTCGCTTTGGCGGCACGCACCAGCTCCACGCTCTCGGCGGTGCTTATGGTGGCCGCATGCAGGTGCCCACCACCATACTCCAGCAGGCTGATGTCGCGTTGCAGCGCGATCGCTTCGGCCATCGCTGGCAGCCCCTTCAGGCCCAGCCGCGTGCTCATGGCGCCCTCGTGCATCTGGCCGCCGTTGCTCAAATACGGATCGGCGGGATGCACCATCAACGGTGGTGCCCCCCCGGGCAATCCATGCGTGTACTGCAAGGCCAATACCATCAGGCGGCTATTGCGCAGGCTGTGCCGGTCATCGGTAAAGCCCACCGCACCGGCTACACGCTGGTCGTGCAGTTCGGCCAACTGTTCGCCCTTGGTGCCTTGGGTGAGCGCGCCGAGCGGCAACAGGCGCACGGCATGGCCCTCCGCGCGATGCAACAGATGGGTGATGCCCGAACGCCCATCGATGGCCGGCTTGGTGCTGGGTAGCACCGCCACAGCGGTGAAGCCCCCGCGTGCAGCGGCATCCAACCCGTTCTGCACACCCTGCTTCCATTCTTCGCCCGGCTCGCGGAAGTGCGCGCGCAGGTCCACCCAACCGGGGCTCACATGCAGGTGCTCGGCTTTGATCACACGCGCTTCGCCCTTCGGTATACGCCCGCCGATCTTGGCGATCCGGTCATCAACGACCAGGATGTCGGTGTGTGCATCATGGTGCGGCCCGCCGGGGTCGGTCACCTTCACCTGTTGGAGCAGTACCTGGCTCATCGGAGGAAGCGTATCAGTAGGACCTCAGCCAGCAGGAAGAGCAGCGCGAGCGCAATGAACCACTTCCACAGCTTGCGATCCTGGTCCAGTTCGGCCAAACGTAGCGAAAGATCGTCCCCGGCCTCCATCACCCGGAAGCCGACGAGCCCTTGTTGTTCGATGGCGGCAGTGAGTTCATCAACCGGCATGGTCCGCAGGTCGCTCTCACGGCGGTCCAGGTCCAAGGCCATGGCCAGGACGGTATCGCCATCGTATGTCACTGCGTAAGGACCGTCCGGCAGGTCCTCATCGTGCAGGGCCAGGAAGGCGCTGCCGTTCACGCGCCGCAGTTCGGGGATGATGTCCACGCCACCCGGCCCGCGCAGGTGGGGCACGCGGTCGGCCGGTGGGTCGAGGCCATACAAGGGCAATAGGGCCGCCGTATTCGTGTAGTGGTAGAGCGGGGGTGAAGGACGGCTCAGCTCTGCCATTCGCAAAAGGGTAGCGGCGAAGAGGCCATGCCGGGTGAAATTGCCAGCGCGCTCTGCAAGGGGGGAAGCCGATACGAAGAGGCTGCCCCGCTCAACGGCCCGAGATACCAGGAAGGGACGTCCATCCTGCATTCGCAACAACACATCCGTGCCGGGTGCCAGCCGCAGGTCCCATCGCTCCCGGCTCTGCGGCAGGTCCACGTTGCGCGGCATGTTGCTGAAGATGTCGCGGTAGAAGGGCTTCTCCAGGTCGATGCGCTCCACCTTGCGCAGTGTGGAATCCGCGTCCGTGCTGGCGCTCATTCCGCCACGTGCGAACAGTTCACGGTAGCCCGTGGCGCTGCCACCGCTGGGGGGGAACACCGCTACCGAAGCCCCGGACTTCAAGGCATCACCAAGGTCCTGCACCAACCCGCTGCTCACCTCGGGCAAGGCGTTCAGGATGATCAGGTCCTGCGCGTTCAACCGGGATCGGTCCACGGAGCGCAGGTCCATGCGACTGAAGCGGTGCGTGCTGTCCGGTCCTGCATCGCTTGCAGTGAAGGCCCGTTCGATGTCCGCATCGCTGGTCACGTCCGCTCCGCCGATCAACAGCACACGGATCGCTTCCTGCACTCGGTAGGCGATGTAGAGGCGATCATCGAAGCGGACCGGCGCGTCATCCAGCTCAAGGAAGCCCCACTGGTCGCCGGTGCTGCGACTGATGAAGTGCAAGGTGCTGTCGATCGTGGTCCCACCAGCGATGCTGAAGGTGGTCATGGCCCGCTGTTCGCCGTTCACCGTCAGGCGTAGCGGCACGTTCACGAGTTCCTGCTCGCCCCGGTTGCTGATGCGCACCGTGAGGGATTCGCGCTGCCCCACCCGACGCACCGGGCTTTGGAACCATGCACTATCGATGCTCAGGTTCACGGAAGCCTTGGTGGGCACCGGAATGAGGATGTGTTCCACCGTGCTGTCACTGGTCCAGGTCGACACATCGGTGATGCTGCGCTGCAGGTCGGTGATGAGGTAGGCGCGCTTCACTGCTGCGGCACTGCTGTTGAGCGCTTCCCGCTGCCGGGCCATGACCTGTGACAAGGGCCGGGTGGAAGGGCCGGTGCTGATGCGTGATGCGCTCTCCAATGCCTCGTCGCGGTCCACCAACAATTGCTCGCGGCCTTGGAAGCGTCCACTGAGGACCTGGTAGCGCGTGCTGGGTGAGCCTTGCGTGATGATGGACCGTGCCGCCGTGCGCGCTGCATCCAAGGCACGGCCTTCTCCGCCTTGAGCATCCATGCTGTGACTGTCGTCCACGTAGATGCTTAGGGCTTGTTCTCCAGCGGAGGTCGTGGTGCTCCGCAGGTAGGGCCGGGCAAAGGCGAGCACCAGGCAGGCAAGGGCAAGCAACCGCGCCAGCAACACCAACCAGTGTTGCACCTTGCGCCGAGCGCGGGTCTGCTGGGTAACCTCGGCCAGCAGATGCACATTGGGGAAGTCGATCCGCTTGAACCGACGCAGCTGGAAGAGGTGGATGAGCACCGGGATCACCAGGGCGCTCAAGGCCCACAGGAATGCCGGGTTCGCGAAGGACATCGGGTGCGAAGATAGCGCTCCCACCGTGGTGTGAGGGCTGTGCTGAACGCTGTGTTCGGCGTTGCTTCAGCCTTCCTTCTTCACGCCGATGCCGAACAGTGCGATGTCGTACTTCACCGGGTCCAACGGGTCGAAGCGCCGCAATGCCGCCGTCAGTTCCTCCACCGCCTTCCAGTCGTCCTGCGCGCGCTTCAGCAGGCCCAGCTCGCGCCCCACACGACCGGTATGAACATCCAGTGGCACCATCAGGTCGGCCGGGGTGATGCGCGTCCACAAGCCCAGATCCACACCACGGTCGTTCGGTCGCACCATCCAGCGGAGGTACATGTTGATCCTCTTGGCGTTGCTGCCCTTCACCGGATCGGCCACGTGCTTCTGCGTGCGCGGCAGATGGCGGGGTTCGAAGAAACGCTGCTTGAAGCGGTGGATGGCCTGGTCCATCGGCCCCGGACGACCATCCTCCAGAAAGGCGTCCTCCAGGCCGCCGTAGGTCGTGTACACGTGCCGCAGTCCCTTCACGAAGTGCAGCAGATCGGCGCTGTTGAAGGTGCGGTGGACGAATCCTTCCAGTCGCCGCAGTTCGCTCGGGGAGGCGTTCATCATGAAGGCGTGCGGCGCTTCATCCATCAGCCGCACCAGCTTCCACGCATTGGCGATGATGGTCTTCCGCTGACCCCACGCGATGGTGGCCGTAAGGAAGCCGATCACTTCAGCATCTTCCCTCCGCATGAAGGCGCGCGGGAGTTGGATCGGGTCGTCCGCGGTGAAATCAGGTCGCGCATGTCGTTCGTACGCCGCGTCCAACAGGGCTTTGAGCTCGCGGGTCCGCACGTTCAGGAGGCTCCGGGACGCTGGTTCTGCGTGGCCAGGCGAACGGTCTCGGCGAAGCGCTTGCTGCGCGTGGCGGCGGTACGCACACCGGCCAGTCGTTGCAGAACGGCCTTGCGTACGCTCTGCGGAAAGGCGTCGAAGTGGCGCTGCGCCATAGCTACCTCTGCCAACGCCTTGGCAAGGTCGTCCGCCATGACCATGGCCTCGACAGCATCGATCGCGGTCCACGAACCAATGGCCTTGGCCCGTTCAATGGCCGCCAGCCCTGCAGGCCGCAGCA
>CAYZBO010000029.1:0-8476 GCA_964476665.1 uncultured Chryseobacterium sp.
GGGCTGCGACCGCAAGTGCTCCTTCTGCGCCATCCCGCTCATGCGCGGCAAGCACATGAGCACGCCCATGGAGCAGCTCGTGACCAACGCGCAGAACCTGGCAGCACAAGGCGTGAAGGAACTCATCCTCATCGCGCAGGACCTGACCTATTACGGGCTCGACATCTACAAGAAGCGCAACCTCGATGAGCTGGTGGCCCGCCTCAGCGACGTGGAAGGCATCGACTGGATCCGCCTGCATTACGCCTTCCCCAGCGGCTTCCCACTGGAAGTGCTGGATGTGATGCGCGAACGAAGCAACGTGTGCAACTACCTGGACATGCCGCTGCAGCACGGGAGCACGCGCATGCTCACCCGCATGCGGCGCGGCATCACCCAGGAGAAGACCGAGGCGTTGGTGAACACCATCCGCGACAAGGTGCCCGGCATCGCCATTCGCACCACGCTCATCAGCGGCTTTCCCGGCGAAACGCAGGCCGACCACGACGACAACCTGGCCTGGATCGAACGCATGCGCTTTGACCGGCTGGGCGCCTTCACCTACAGCCACGAGGAACAGACCCATGCCTTCACCATGGAGGATGATGTGCCCGCCGAAGTGAAGGAACAGCGTGCCCAGGAGATCATGGAGTTGCAGGGCGGCATCAGCCTGGAGTTGAACCAGGCCAAGGTGGGCAAGGTGTTCCGCGTGCTGGTGGACAAGGCCGAGGCCGGTCACTACATCGCCCGCACCGAGTTCGATTCACCGGAGGTGGACAATGAGGTGCTGATCCCTACAGAGGGGAATTACCTGCGGATCGGTGATTTCGCTAAGGTGCGCGTCACGGCCGCGCGCGAGCACGAGCTGGTGGGGGAGGTGGTATGATGCTACCGGAGGCCCGTGAAATAGGAGGTCAGGGCCTTCTGTTGGGCGGGCGTCAACTTCGCATCGCCGTGCATCCATGTATAAGAGGGTAGTGGCATTTCCCCCGCTTCGATCATCTCCACGGCCTCTTCGGCGAAGTGCTTCCGCTTCTTCTCCGGCAGCTCGCCCCAGCGCGAGAAGTTGCCCTCCGCTCGTCCTTCATCCACGTGGTGCTGCACCCAGAAGTTCACCGGCGTGATGCGGTCGTACCACGGGTAGGCTGTTTCGTTGCTATGACAGTCGTAGCAGGCCGTGCGCAGCAAGGACGCCACCTCCGCGCTGGGCTGTGTGAGGGTGATCAGGTCCATTGCCGGGTCGATGACAGGAACGCTGATATCGGGCCGTATGAACTGGGCGGTGCCAAGGACAAGGGCGGCGATGACGAGTATGCGCTTCATGCCGCCAAGCTACGCTTCCTGCCGGGCGTGGTACCTGACCTCCTTCACCGACCGAAGTAGCGGTTCACCGCCTCGGTACGGTTCTGCACGTGGAGCTTCTCGTAGATCCGATGGATGTGCTGCTTGACGGTGCCCACACTGATCCCCAGTCGCTCCGCGATCTCCTTGTACAGAAGGCCTTGGGACAATTGCTCCAGCACCTCGTGCTCACGCTCGCTGAGGTCACCATCGCTGAAGGTGTTTCGGCCGGCCACCGGCCTGAACTGCTGCACCAACCGGCGGGCCACGTGGGCGCTCATGGGTGATCCACCCGCATGCAGTTCACGAACAGCCTCCAGGATCTGGTCCGGTGTGGAGCTTTTCAGGATGTAGCCATTGGCTCCTGCCTTCAACGCCTCGAACACACGGTGGTCATCGTCGTGCACCGTATACATCAGGAACTGCGTGGCGCTGCACCGCTGGCTCAACTGGCGTACACAATCGATGCCGCTGGCGCCGGGCAGGTTGATGTCCATGATCACCACGTCAGGGCAATGCTCCCCCAGCCGCATCAAGGCGTCCTCGGCGTTGCTGTGCACACTGAACGGCTCCATACCCTCCTCGAAGATGAAGAGCGATCGCAGCGTTTCCCGGATGGTGCTGTCATCCTCCACGATACTGACCCTGAGCGCGCCTGGATTCATGTGGGCGAAGTTGTGGTGTTGCGGCTGCCATCGCCAATAGAACCTTTGTTAGGGGCAGGTGACAGGGGCAGATGCAGGCGCAGGGAGGTTCCTGGCACCGTCGATCCCCTTTCCTCCGCATCGGCATGCTCCACCCGGAAGGAGCCACCGAGCAGTTCCATGCGCCGGGCCATGTTGCGCAATCCATTGCCTTCACCCTTGTCAGCGTGCCGTGGCAGTCCGATGCCATCATCCACGATGGAGATGCTGATGCCCTGTTCCACAGCGCTCACGGCGATGAGCACCCGGGTGGCACGAGCGTGCTTCACGATGTTGTGGAGCGCCTCCTTGACGACCAACAGGATGTTGCGCCGCTGCGAGGCGCTCAGTTCACGCTCCGGTAGTGTGTCGGGCAGCACCAGCTCCAGGGAAATACCGTGCGCATCGAGGTAGGTGCGTGCGTAGGTGCCACAGTACACCAGGAGGTCCGCCACGCTGCTCTGGTCGGCGTTCAGGGCCCAGATCATCTGGCGCATGTTCACCATGAGCTCCCCTGCCGTGCCCGCCAGAAAGGACCAGAGCTTGCGCCGCTCCGGGTCATCCTCCTTGCGCAGGGCCATCTCGCTGCGGAGCTTCAATGCACTGAGCCCCGCCCCCAGGTCGTCGTGCATGTCGCGCCCCAGTTCCTCCCTGATCCGCAGCTCCGCAATGGTGCGTTCCTGCTGCAGGCGAAGGACCTCGAGCTCGGCCAGGCGTTGCTTGGCGCGTTGGCGGCTGCGGTAGCCCAGGTACAGGCCGATGAGCAGCACGGACCCGAGCAGGCTCGCCGCGATGACCAGGTTGCGGCTCCAGCGGACGCGCTCCAACGCCTCCTGCGACCGGGCCCGCTCCACGCGCTCCAGCGCCAGGTCGGCATCGGACCGGAGTTTGGCGGACTGTATCTCCAATGCGGTGCGGATGTTGCTCTTGGTGATGCTGCTGTCGATGTGGTGCCAGCGCACCATGTGCTCCAAGGCCTCCCGGTGCGATCCGACCCTTTGCCACGTGCGCGCCAAACGGCGGTGGGCGTTCCGCTGTGTCACCTGGCCGATGCCTGCCTCGTGTTCGGTCAGGTAGCGCAGGGCAACGGTCGCCGCTTCCGTCATCGCCTCCTGCCTGCCCAGGGCGGCCAGTGCCACCGCCCGTCCCACCAAGGCATCCACCCCGATGTCGTGGTCGCCCATGCCCCGGGCCACTTCCACGGACCGATCGAAGCAGCGAAGGGCACTGTCCGCCAGCTGTTGCTTCAAGGCCAGGTTACCCAGTGACCACCACGCCACGGCGATCGCACGCGGTGCCTCGGCCAGTGTGGCCAGCGCCAGGCTGCGCTGCAGATGCGCCCCTGCGCTGTCCAATTCACCGATGCCCGTGAGGTAGCTGCCCATGTTGCCATGGATATGATGCAGTTCGCTGATGGGGTAGCGGGCAGCCGGCCGGTCCGGGAACCATGCAGCTGCCTTCCGCAGGAAGGGGAGTGCCGACCTGTCGTCCTGAATGTTCTCATGGAGCAGGCCTTTCAGGTTGTACACATTGGCGATGAGCACGCTGTCACCCAGCTCGTGGGCCAGCACCTCCGCCTCATCGAGATCGGCGATGCCTTCGTGGAACAGGCCTTCGTAGTAAAGCACTTCCGCCCGGTAGCAGTGCAGGTAATAGGCCGCTTCGGTATCCACCTCCGGATCGATGAGCTTGAAGGCCGAGCCGATGGCCTTCATGGACCCCTCTGCTGAGAAGCGGTCCATCTGTCGCAGGATCGTGTCGAAGCTGGCATCCAGGACGTGGTCATCGAAGGGTGGAAGTGCGGCGATACTGCGGCTGAGCTGCTGCTGGGCGGTGACCAGTGTTGCCGCGAAGAGCATGATCAGCAGCGCTGCCGGGCGATATGGATGGCGGTACCCCACGGTGCGAAGCTGGTCTGGGCGCTCGATCCGCGCAATAGAACGAATGTCAGGGGGTGGGGACCGTGCGTGTGCGAACGTTCATGGCCTTGCGGTCCGGCGTGTCGGTCAGTGACAGGCGCAGCACCAGGCGGGTACCGCGATCGTCCTCCCCGGTACCGACATGGAGGCTGCCACCCACCTCCTGCATGCGCCGGTGCATGTTGCGCAGGCCGTTGCCCATGCCCTGCGCGGCTTGTTCCGGCAGTCCCGTACCATCGTCGGCCACCACGATCCGGAGCCCGTCATCCATGTGTATGTTCACCATGACACGGCTGGCCTGCGCGTGCTTCACGACGTTGTGCAGCGCTTCCTTCACCACCAGGAAGAGGTTGCGGCGCTGCTCCACGCTCAACGGTACGGCGGGCCACGCCGGATCCACGGCCAGCTCCAGTTGCAGGTCGTTCTCCGTGCAATAGGAACGGGCATAGCTGGTGGCATACACCACCCAATCCTCCAACGATGCCTGGTCCTGGCCCATGGTCCAGATGATCTGCCGCATGCTGCCGATGAGCTCGCCGGCACTGTTCGCCAGGGACTGCAACTGTTGGCGCTTCGCCGGGTCCTTCTCCACGCGCAGGGCCATCTCGCTGCGGAGCTTCAAGCCGCTCAGTCCCGCACCGAGGTCGTCGTGCATGTCACTGGCGATGCGCATGCGCTCGTGCAGGACGGCCTGCTCGCGCGCGAAGGCTTCCGCGCGTCGTCTGCGGTCGATGATGGTCCAGGTGACCGAAGCGCCGATGATCAACACGCCCGCGAGCAGGGCCAGCAGCAGCTTGCGTTGGTTGGCCGCCTTCACCTCGGCCAGTATCCGTGCGTTCTCGGCCTGTTCGCGCTCGGCCACATAGGCCAGACTGTCCTGCAGGGCCTGCTGTCGGTAGCTGAAGGCGATCTGCGCCCGCAGCAGTTCCTCGCGGCCTTTCTCGTTGTGCAGGCTGTCCATCATGGTGGCGTACAGCTCGTGCATCGCCAGTGCCTTCCGCAGGTCTCCCTGTTGTTTGTACAGGCCATGCAGGCTCCCTGCAGCGTCGAACACTTCGGCCGCCATCGAACTGCGTTGGGCCACGGCGAGCGAGCGTTCGTTGTAGGTGATCGCTTCCCGCAGGCGTCCCTGGGTCTCGCGCAGCAGACCGATGGAGCGCAGAAGGATCGCTTCCTGCCGCTGGTCCTCGATCCCCACCGCGATGCGCAGCGCCTCCTGCAGCCGCTCCTCGGCCATGGCCAGTCGCCCCGCCCCCCGGTCCAGGTTGCCCAGGTTGCCCAGGCTCAAAGCATGCCCGCGTTCATCGCCGGAGCGCTGGTGCAATCGTTCGGCCTCGCTGAAACGTTCGTATGCGGAAGCCGTGTCGCGCATCTGCAACAGCGCGGTGCCACTGTTCAGCGCGGCATTGGCCATGCAGGCGGTGTCACCGGCCTGGGTGCAATACACCTTGCTGCTGTCGCAATGGCGAAGTGCCATCGCATGATCACCCAGATCGGTGTGGATGGAGCCGATGTTGGCGTGCGAGATGCCGATCCTGCGTTGATCGCCCATGCGCTTGAGCACACCGATGCTCCGTTGATAGCGGTCCAAGGCACCGGGCCGGTCGCCCCGCAGCTGCAGCGAGGCACCCTGCGCGTTCCATCCGATGGCCTCATACTTCAGGTCCCCGTTGCGGCGCGCCAGTTCCACCAATTGCTCGGCCAGTGCGTAGGCCGTGTCCGGCGCATGGAACATGTAATGGTCGAAGGCCAGGTAGTCCAAGGCCTGCATCCGTGCCGCATCGCGCTGTCCGGCGTCCCGTACGACCCGCCACAGCGAATCCGCGTTCACCTGCGCCATCAACGACGGGGCGGACAGCACGGCAACAACGAGGAGGTGCGGCAGGATGCGCATCTTACACCGTTCGGGTCGCGCCACACACCAGGCACCACCGTCCGCCAAGCTAAGGATCGCCGTGCTACAGGGCAAACCGCCCGCCTCAGCGCTTCTCCAGCTCCAACACGATGGCCAGCGCATTGCCGCCCGCTTCCGTGGTGGCTCCGATGGTCTCGCCGTCCGTGAACTGAACGTTGGCGCTGAGCTCGGCACCCAGGACCGCCCGCAACTTCGCATCCAAGCCCACGGCGGGATCGGCGAGCATGGCCTCGTTCAGCTTCGGATAATCGAACGGCTGGTTCGTGACCAGCACGGCCATCACATCCAGGTCCCCCTCATCGTCCGCCATCAGGCTGTGGTCGCTGGGGAACAGGCGTGTGCCTGTAATGCCGCAGTAAGGCGAGTGTTTCGGCGTGTAGGGGAAGAGCACGTAGGTGCGCCCATCGGCCTCCTGCCCGAACACGTAGGTATAGCACTCCGCGTTGTTGGTCACCTCGATCTTGAACTTGCTGCCCTTGGCGATGGACGCGGTGCTGCGGAACACATTACCGCCCGTGTTGCGCAAGGGGATGTTCCGCTGGCTCTCGTTGTCCACGAAGCCGAAGCGGATGTCGAAGCGCTGCGGCTTCACGTCCACCCCTTCACCCTGGGGGTACACGGCATAGGCCTCCTTGGTGAAGAAGTCGAAGTCGCTGTACCGCACCCAGGCCATGCCGTTCTTCCCCCACTCGGGTCCCCAGCTGTTCATGATGAGGAAGCCCCCCGTGTCGCCGAACTTGTAATCGTCATAGCCCACCACGCACATGGCATGGCCACCGAAGCCACGCTGCTGGTAGTCGCTCTCATCAGGGATCCATGCGTCCTGCCCGGCCATGGGCTGCATGAAGCTGCCGCCCACCATCATGCCGATGACGATGGGTGAGCCCTGCGCCAGATGCTGCTTCATGGCCACCATGTCCGTGCGCTGTTCATCGGCCCCCAGGCTCAACCGTTGGAAGCCCTTGATGCGGTAGGGCAGGGCCTGTTGCACGTCCTGCTGGGTGGGGAGCTTGCTGCAATCCTGATCGGTGTAGGCGAACTTGCTGTAGGGCAGGGCGCCGTTCCTGCTCATCTGCTCCATGGCCCGGTAGATGTAGGAACCCTGGCAATCGCTGTTCTCGATCTTGATCTGGTTGTACATGTAGGCCGGACTGAAGGCCGTGCTCTTCGGATCGGCCCCGGTGGCCTTGGCCTGCACGATGGTCCGCGCAGCATAGGCGCTCGCCCAGGCCACACAACTGCCCTGCTGGCCCTGGTTGAGGCGCGGCGGACAGTATTGCGCCAGCGACACCCGCTCGGGCAAGGGGTTCTTCACGTTGTCGGCCAGCGGCTCGTACACCTCGGCCTGGTCGTACAGCTTTGGGTCGAAGTTGGCACCGGTGCTGAGGCCGGCGAGCTGGCTGATCATGTCGCCACCGCCACTGTTGCGCCCCATGGTGAACCACCAGATGGCCCCCAGCACCACCACGATCAACAGCAGCTTCGGCTTCTTGATGAGGAAGCCCAGCAGCATGGGGAGCATGCCGCCCAGCCCACCGCCGATGCCACCACCACCACCGCCTGCCGTGCGACGAGGTGTGGGTGAACTGTTGCGTCGCGATCCTCCGGGATCGTCCGGTACCATTCGGATGGCCATGGGCTGTGCGGGTGTTGATGAAAGGACGTGGGTAGCGGTGATGGGTCACTTGCGGGGCACGAAACGTTCCCTGCCCGTGAGCAGGTGCCACCATAGGATGAAGTCGCTCGCGAGGCTGTACCCCGGATACTGGAACGTGGCGGGCTTGTTCCGTTCGAAGAAGAAGTGCCCCAACCACGCGAAGCCGTAGCCACCCACCGGGACCAGGAGCAGCCACCAGGCATTGCCTAGCACCATCGCCAGTGCGATCCAGACCGCGATGAGGCTGGTGCCCATGAAGTGCAGCACCCGGCTCACTGGATGCTGGTGCTCGCTCAGGTAGAAGGGATAGAACTCCTTCAAGCTGCTGTAACGCGGTGCTTCCATTGGTGCGGAACGTGCTTCAAACATACGCCCACCGCGTCGACCGATGGCCGGTGCGCCTGGGCCTACCTTTGCCGCCCCATGGAGGTGCTGCGCATACCCTACAGCGACACCCGCACCGTCGCTCCCCTCGTGCAGGCCTACCTGAACGATGATGCCGCCCTGCGCGGCCACTACCGCCACCGTCCTGATGAGCAGGGGTTGTACGCGGCCGCCCAACGCACCTTTGATCCAGTTGCCCGCCAGGTGCTGGTGGAAGTGCTGCGCGATCAATCGACCAGGATCCCCGACACCGCTGCGGTCCGGGCCAACATCGACCTGCTCGCTCGACCAGATGCGCTCACCATCACCACCGGACACCAACTGGTACTGTTCGGCGGCCCGCTCTACGTGCCCTTCAAGGTGCTGAACGTCATCCGCCTGGCCCGCGAGCAGAGCGAACGCCTCCAACGGCCCGTCCTGCCCGTGTTCTGGATGGCCACCGAGGACCACGACCGCGCCGAGGTGGACCATACCTATTTCCGCGGCCAACGCATCCAGTGGCCCGGTGCGGCTGGTGGGGCGGTGGGAAGGCTGCCCCTGCACGGCATCGAAGCGGTGGTGGACCAAGCCGTACGAGCCCTGGGCGAAGGCACGCACG
>CAYZBO010000029.1:8576-31381 GCA_964476665.1 uncultured Chryseobacterium sp.
CGCTACCGCGTTCTCGATGGTGGACCGAGCTGGTCGGCCGATGAACTCCTCGCCGAGCTGGAAGCCCGCCCGGCCGACTTCTCTCCGAACGTGCTGCTGCGGCCGGTCTACCAGGAGACCGTGCTGCCTAACATGGCCTACATCGGCGGTGCCGGCGAATTGGCCTACTGGCTGCAGTTGGGTTGGCTGTTCCAAGCCCTGCAGGTGCCCATGCCGGCCGTGCTGATGCGCACCAGCGCCGCTTTCCTCCCGGCCAAACGATGGCGCCAATGGCAGGAGCTGGGGCTCGATGCTCCTTCGCTCTTCGAGGATCCCGCTGCGTTGCGCCGTGCAGTGGCGGTCTCCAGTGCGGACCATCGCACCGACCTGAGCGCTGAACGTGCCGAACTGCACGCGTTCTACCAACGGTTGCATGCGGTGGCGATCGCTGCCGATCCAACCTTGCGCGGGGCAGTGGATGCCCGCGAAGCGTCGGCACAACAGGGCATCGAGCGCTTGGAGCGTTCCCTGCTGCGGGCTGCACGTCGACGTTCCGAGGCGCAACTTGCGCGGTTGGACGCCGCATTGGAGGCCCTGCGGCCCGGAGGTGGACTGCAGGAGCGCCGCGAGAACATCCTGCCCCTGCTCGCAGATCGTGGATCGCCCCTGTTGGAACTGCTTCAACGGGAGCTGGATCCCTTGCAACGCTCCTTCACCGTCCTGGTGGAAGCGTGAGCCCAAGGTCCGTATGGGCTCATGACCCACGCGGACATGCAGCGCTCCTTGGTCCGTATCAATACACGAACCGGCTGCTCTCAGCGCGCTCGCCGTCCGTGAGGCGCAGGAGGTATGCACCGGACTGAAGAGCGGGGAGGGGGATGCTCAGGCTGCCTTCGCTCTGGACCACCCCGGCACTGATCAGGCGGCCGGTCATGTCCAGCAGTTCATAGCGGCTGCCCGTGGCGAAGCCGTGCAGCGCGTTCAGCTGGCCCTGGGCCACGAACAGGCTCAACGGTCGCACCGTGTTGCGGCCCATCACCACGCTCACCACGGGACTTACTGCGCTGGTCCCGTCATGGTCCGTCTGCCGCAGGCGGTAATAGCTTACACCCAGCAGCGGCGAGCGGTCCAGGTCGGTGTAGGAGAGGGGCAGGTCGCTGTGACCAGCGCCGGGCACGGTGAGGATCGGATCGAAGAGCAATCCGTCAGCGCTGCGCTCCACGGTGAAGAAGTCGTTGTTGCGCTCACTGGCCGTGGACCAATCCAACCGCACGTTGGGGCCTTCCGGCTTCGCTGTGAAGCCGATCAAGGTGATGGGCAGGGGATTCTCGTTCGTGACCGATGCCAGGGTCCACGGGCTGAAGAGGGTCTGAACGCCACCCGACAGCACGGTCCCTGCGGGTGCGAGCGGGGTGGCTCCTCCGTTACCCCTGTCCTGCCAGATGCTCAGCCCGGCATCCCATCGGGCCACACGCAGGTCCACCGGATCCGTTACGCCGCAGCTCTCGGGGGTGTCCCAGGTCAATTCCACCACGGCGTTACCAGAGCCCGCAGTGCGGTCGATGATCCAATGTTCGCAGTCGCTGATGTGGTCCAGTGTGGGCTCCATGGCGGTACCGAACGTGTATCCGCTGACCGGGAAGTACTCCGCCTGGAACGCGCCCGAATTAGCACCACTAATGGTACTGAGGCCACACGGTCGCAGGTTCGGACCCTTGCCTACCGGGAAGGTGAAGGCCGTGTTGCCGATCTTCTGCATCGGGCCGTGAACGAAGCTGAGGTCGGTGAAGTTGATCGCAGCCGAACCAGCGCGGAGCGTGAGCAGGTTGGCGGCCGTGGTGAACACCCGTCCGCTGCCCAGGTCCAGTTCGGTGCGCACCTCCACCGGGTTGTTCAGGATCAGGTCACCGCCGCTCTTGGCCAGCTGCAATGCGCCGAACACTTCGGCTCCGGCCCCTGTAGTGATGGTCTGGTCCACGTTGCCATTAAAGATCACCCGCGAGTTGAGGTCCTGGAACTTGAGCTCATCCTCCAGGTTCATCCAGTCACCTCCAAGGAAGAGGGTGCCACTGGTCCCCACGGCACCCTGCAGGTCCAGGAGGCCTCCCACACCGATCGTGAGGTCGTCCTCCACGCGAACCGTGCTGCCCACATCGCAGCGGAGCACGGCTTCGTTCGCCCCGGCGGTGGTGCCGGTGATCACCACGGTGGAGCAGTTCAACTCACTGTTGTCCAGCACGGTCGTTGCCAGCGCGCCTCCGGCGATGGTACGGTTGATGGTCAAGGGACCGTCTATCGTGAGGGAGCTGCTCTGCCGCACAGTAAGCTGACGCACGGCGCCGCCGGAAACATGGTCCAGCGAAGCGCATTCCGCAGTGCTGCCCGCGATGATCCCCACCTCACAGCTGCGCGCTGCATAGACCGGGTCGATGAGCACCGGGGTGACAATGGTTGGCACCCGGGCATCGTCCCAGTTCTTGCAATCGAACCAGTCGGTGCTGACACCGCCCGTCCAACGCCCTGAAGTGAATCCGACTGTGGTGATTGGAAGGGACATGCCTCCTGCGTAGTTAGGGGCTCCCGAACTGAAAGTCGCACAGGACGAATAGCTGGTCCAATTGCCTGGATCTCCGATGCGTAAGATCCAACCGCGCTGTGATGTAGGGGTAAGCGGACCAGTATACTTAGTCCAGTCACTGGCTGCAGTTGGCTCCATGCTGAAACATTGCATCTGAGGTGGAAGGCCACTGTGTTGATTAGCAGCTCCGGATAGACATTGGTTCGCCAACCATTGCCCATTGGTGCTGAAACCGTAGAGTATGGTGCCACCGACGTAACTGGCGTTATGTGCCGGGGTGACAGGGTTGATCCAGGTGCCGCCCTGCATGAAGAAAAGCTGGTCGCCATTGGAGTTCAGATTCATGAAAAGCAGACCGTCGATCGCGGTGGCGCTCCAACCTGCATCGGGCATGACGCCGGTAACCACTCCAGAACCATTCGAACGCAAAGTGATCACCGTGCCAGCCGTAATGGTCGGGCCTGTGCGTACAAGGCGCAGCAGCCCTTCGTTTGTTCCCCATAAGCCAGCCGTACAACGACTATAGCCTTGGTCAGTAATATCCAGCGTCGTGCCTACTACGATATCCTTGAAGCACATGAAACTCACTTCGTCCGAACTCGGAGTGCCAATACAGCCGCCTGTGTTTGCGTTTACCGCCAAGATCACCAGATCACCTGGTTCCAACACCGTGGGCGGCGAATCGTTGTCGCTGATGTTCAGCACGAAGCTCGGGGCGGGGCCGAAGAGCAAGCCGCCTGTGGCGCCCGTGATGGTGAAGGTCACGGGCTCGGTGTCCTCCACGTCCAGGTCGTCCAGCAGCGTTACGGGGATGTTCACCGTGGTGGCCCCCGCAGGCACGTTCAGCGTAATGCTGCCGCCGCTGCCATCGGGTGCGGTGGTGTAGTCGCTGCCGTAGGTGGCGCCCGGCCCGTTGGTGATGCCCAGCGTAAGCGTTCCCGCCGTAGCGGCCGGTGTGATGGTGATCGGAATGTTCACCAGGCCTGCGCTCTCCAGATGGCTGACGCTGGTGGCGCCGAAGAAGGCCGTGGGCGTGAAGTCGTCGTTGAGGATGGTGAAGACGTGCGTGTTCGGGAAGCCCAGCTCCAGATCACCCGTTACGCCGGTCACCGCGAAGGTGATGGTCTTGTTCGGCTCCCAGAAGGGGTCTGGGATCAGGTTCACGTTGAAGGAGGCCGAGGTGGCACCTGCCGGAACGTTCACCGTGATGCTGCCGCTGCCGCCCGCCGGGGCCGTGGTGTAGTCGCCGCCCGCGCCGTACACCACCCCGGCGCCGTTGGTGAGGCTCAGCGTAATGGTGCCGCCCGTTACCGTAGCCGGGCTGATGTTGAAGCTTACAGGCACCACGCCGGAGCCTTCGGGCGTGCTCTGCGTGGCCGCGCTGAAGCTCACCGTGGGGCCGGCTGTGTAGGGCGTCCACACAATGTTATCCAACTTCACCTGAGCGGCGCCCGTGCTGCGGATCTCCAGTTGGACACTGCCGCCGATATTCATCGCCTGACTATAGGTCTGCACCACATCCGAGGTAGGACTTACGGTGATGTTGCTCCCGATCTGAATGCCGTTCACCCAGACTTGAATGGTACGGGCACCTGTTCCCGTGAATCCCCGCACGTACTCGAATGAGAGCGTGCCCATGCCATTGGCATAGACCGGTGAAGTGACCCAGCGATTGATCCCGGTATTACCGAAGCAGATTGCCCTGCCGGTCATCGTCTGGTCGGTGCGGGCGCCTTGTGCGGTCCACGTCACACCATCCGTCCCGGTCCATGTCCGAGCGATGTAGCTTCCCGGTGTTGGTGTCGCCGGCAGATTCGTAAAATCCTCTGTCCCTTGCGCCATCGACAGCCCGCTGAGAAGCAACGTCAGCACCGTGGCCGCAACATGCCGCGTCCGACCCAGTACTCCGCTGGCGGACATGGCCTCTTGGATCAATTGCATGCACTGCATTCCGGCCGCAAAGGTCGTGCGATCCACCTTCCCCTGCGTTAAGCGATCCTTATCCATCGAAGGTATTTGTGCCCCCCGCAATGGGTATCCTCCAAAGATACGCACGCCACGCTCCCCTCGGCAAGCGGCTCCGCGGTCGGCCGGGCCCATGGTGCTTAGGATGAGCGATGTGCGTTGCATCTTGCCTGCTTTCCACGGAAAAGACGTCTGTTCACCCGTTCAGCGGCGTCCCGCTACCGGTTGTTATCCACGATCCATCCACGATCGGCTTCGGCCGACCGCTGCTCCGGGCAGGGCGGATACCTTTGCCCTCGGACCGCCGATCATCCAGCGCTCCCTCCTTCCCGTGCCCGGCACCATCCTCATCCTCGACCACGGTTCGCAGTACACCCAGCTCATTGCCCGCCGGGTGCGCGAACTGAACGTGTACTGCGAGATCCACCCGTTCTCCAAGGCCGCTGAGTTCGCTACGGACCCCGCCATCAAGGGGGTGATCCTCAGCGGAAGCCCCAGCAGCGTGCACGATACGAACGCCCCGGATACGGACCTTTCCGGCTTCCTCGGTCGCCTGCCTGTGCTCGGTGTGTGCTATGGGGCCCAGCTGCTGGCCAAGCGCAGCGGCGCCCCCGTGGAGCGCAGCACCGTGCGGGAATATGGCCGCGCGCACCTCACCACCATTGGCGACAGCCACCTCTTCGATGGCATCCAGGCGGGCAGCCAGGTGTGGATGAGCCACGGTGACAGCATCACCGCCCCCAGTGAGGCCATGGATGTCATCGCCAGCACCAAGGACGTGCCCGTGGCGGCCTTCCGATTCCGCGACCACCTGACCTTCGCCGTGCAGTTCCATCCCGAGGTGTACCACACCACCGATGGCCTGCAACTGCTGCACAACTTCGTCATCGGCATCTGCGGCTGCGACGGCGACTGGACCCCCCACGCCTTTGTGGAGGATACCGTGGAACGCCTGCAGGCCCAGCTCGGTACCGATCAGGTGGTGCTTGCGCTGAGCGGTGGGGTGGATAGCAGCGTGGCCGCCCTGTTGCTGGACCGTGCCATCGGCGACCGCCTGCACTGCATCTTCGTGGACAATGGTCTCCTGCGCAAGGACGAGTATGTCCGTGTGCTGGAGAGCTACCGCCACCTGGGCCTCAACATCACCGGCGTGGACGCCAAGGCCGAATTCTATGCGGCGCTGAAGGGGCTCGAAGATCCCGAGGCGAAGCGCAAGGCCATCGGCCGCACCTTCATCGAGGTGTTCGATCGTGAGGCGCACCGCATCACCGACGTGAAGTGGCTGGGTCAGGGTACGATCTACCCCGATGTGATCGAGAGCGTGAGCGTGAACGGCCCCAGCGTCACCATCAAGAGCCACCACAACGTGGGTGGCCTGCCCGAACGGATGAACCTGAAGGTGGTGGAACCGCTGCGCCTGCTCTTCAAGGATGAGGTACGCCGCGTGGGCCGCGAACTGGGCCTCGATCCCAACATCCTCGGCCGTCATCCCTTCCCCGGACCGGGCCTGGCCATCCGCATCCTGGGCGAGATCACACCGGAAAAGGTCGCCCTGCTCCAGGAGGTGGATCACATCTTCATCCAAGGGCTGCGTGACGAAGGCCTCTACGACCAGGTGTGGCAGGCCGGCGCCATCCTGCTGCCCGTGCGCAGCGTGGGGGTGATGGGCGACGAACGCACCTACGAGAACGCCGTGGCCCTGCGTGCCGTGACCAGTACCGATGGCATGACCGCCGACTGGTGCCATCTGCCCTATGAATTCCTGGCACGGATCTCGAACAGCATCATCAACCGGGTGCGGGGCGTGAACCGCGTGGTGTACGACATCAGCTCCAAGCCCCCGGCCACGATCGAATGGGAATGACGCCCTCGACCTTTCTGCGCACCGCTGCTGTTCTGTTGACGGTGTTGTCCATGTCCGCGGTGAGCGCCCAGGAGGTGCGTAACGTGGATGGCCGCCGGTTCATCGTGCACAGGGTCCAACAGGGGCAGACCCTGTACGCCATTGCGCGGGCCAATGCGGTTGGCGTGGAGGAGCTGCTGCGCGCCAATCCAGGCGCCGCCGATGGCCTCAGCATCGATGAGGAACTGCTCATTCCCCAGGACGCCGTGGACCGCAAGGCCATGAAGAAGGCGCCGGAGCTGAGCAACGATGGCGTGCTGCGACACACCGTCCAGCGCAAGGAGACGCTCTTCGGGGTGGCCCGGCAGTACGGTGTGGACCTGAACGCACTGTTGGCCGCCAACCCACAGGCGGAGGACGGCCTTCGTGAAGGCATGGTCCTGATCGTGCCGGTGAGCGCGGCCCAAGGCCAGACCGAGGCCGCCGTGCGCCCCGCCTTACCCGAACACCGGGTGGAGCACGTAGTGCAGCCCACGGAGACCCTCTATGGACTGGCCAAACGCTACAGCACCACGGTGGAGGCGATCCAAGCGGCCAATGGCGGGCTTGCTGAAGGGCTGAAGGTGGGGGCCACGATCATCATTCCCCTGCCGCCCGGTGTGGATCCTCCGGCCCCGGAGCCGGCCCCGGCGCTGCCAACGTACCCGACCCGTGCGGTGAAGATCGCCTATCTGTTGCCCTTCTCCACTGCTGTGAACGACAGCATCCTGGAGCGCGACCCCACGCAGCCCAAGTTCCACAGTGTGACCCGCATGGCGGCCTCGTTCTACGCAGGTGCCCGCATGGCCTTGGATACACTGGAGGCGGAAGGCCTGCGTGCCGATGTGCGCGTGATGGACAGTGGGGAGTCACCCGCTGTATGGGGCGGTCTGTTGCGCAGCCCGGAACTTGCCGGGACCGACCTGTTCATCGGTCCCTTCCACCGCAGCGCCATCGAGCAGCTCGCGCGGTCCAAACCAGAAGCGCACATCGTATGTCCGGTACCTCAGAGCAATCGCGTGATCCTTGGCATGGGGAACGTGAGCAAGATCGTGCCGGCGCGCTCCGACCTGCTGCGTCTGGCCGCCCGGTACGCTGTGCAGCGCCATGCACGCGAGAACATCGTTCTCCTTCGGCCTGAGATACCTGCCGACAAGGAAGGGCAGGAGCAGTTGCTGCGCAGCTTGAACGGTGCCTTGGCCGAACAGCCGCTGCGCCTGCGTGACAGTGTGCTGGTGGCACGGCCTGGCAGGCGCGATATGAAGGACCTACTGGCGAAGCTGGATGCCCAACGGATCAACGTGGTCGTCAGTTCCTGCGAGGATGTCGAGTTCGTGACCAGTTTGGTGAGCGTGATGAAACAGCAACGCGAGAAATACACGGTCATGCTCGTTGGCCCCGAGTCCTGGTTGAACATGGAGACCGTGGCTTTGGAGGACCTCGACCTGTTGCAGTTCACCTTCGCAGCCCAAGGGTTCGCCGACCCGGCCGACCCTGCGGTAGGGGCCTTCGTGAAAGCCTTTCAGGAGCGCTACCGCACCGATGTGGACGAATATGCCTACCTCGGGTACGATATCACCCGGCAGTACGCCGCCGCATTGATGGCGGGACTTCCATTGAACGCGGAGGGGCTGTCCCAGGTGACCGTGAAGCCGCTCTACCAAGGCTTCCGGCTGCTCAGCGCAGGTCCGGAGAACGGACTGCGTAATGACCACGGCATCTTGCTCCGCCTGCAGGAGCTGCGTTTGGTACCAGCACCATGAAGGTGCGCTTCCGCTGTTGAAGGACTGGGCGATCGAGGCCTAGCCGATGGCCTCGTTCATGTCCGGCAGCCCCACCCGTTGCAAGAGGCTGTAGTGGCTCCGAAGCGCGCCGAGGAGCGTGGGGTTCACCTGGTACTGGAGACCGAACTCCTCTGCCGTGCGCTGCACGATGGGTGAAAGGGCCGGGTAGTGCACGTGCGCCACGCGCGAGAACAAATGGTGCTCGATCTGGTAGTTAAGGCCACCGACATACCAGCTGAGCACTTTGTTCCCAGGGCTGAAGTTGACCGTGGTCCGAAGTTGGTGGATGGCCCAGTCATTGTCGATCACGCCATGGGCGTCCGGAAGGGGATGGTCGGTGCCTTCCACGGAATGTGCCAATTGGAACACCAAGGTGAGGATCATGCCGGCCACCATGTGCATCAAGAGAAAGCCTGTGACCACCTGCCACCAGGCTATGCCCAACGCAATGGGCAGGGCAATGACCATTGCGAAGTACACCACCTTTAGCAGGATGATGCGCACCAGGGCGTCCTTCCGTTTGGCGGGCTTACCCGCATCCGTGCCGTTCGCGCCGAACTGGGCGAACTGTACCAGGTCCTTCGCCAGCACCCAGTACAGGGTGAGCAGACCGTAAAAGAACGTTGCGTAAAGCCACTGGAAGCGGTGGTACCACTTCGCTTTGGTGTGTGGGGAGAACTTCAGCACCAGCCGGTCCTGGATGTCCTCGTCCACATGGGTGATATTGGTGTATGTGTGGTGCAGGATGTTGTGCTGGAGCTTCCAGTTGTGGGTGCTGCCACCGCACAGGTTGAGCGTGTGCCCCAACCACCAGTTCACCCGGTCGCTGCTTGAAAATGCGCCGTGGTTGGCGTCATGCATCACGCTCATACCGATGCCCGCCAATCCTATGCCCATCAAGGCCCAGAGCGCCAGGGCGACCGGGTACGAGGGTTGCAGCGCCAGGATGGCCACGAAGGAGAGCAGGTAAGCGCCCACCAGCACTGCGGCTTTCACCCACATGGCGGTGTTCGCGTGCCTGCTGATGCCGTTGTCCTTGAAATAGGCGTCCACCCGGGCTTTGAGGGTGGGGTAGAACGCGCTCTTATCCGTGGGGATGAACTTGATCCGAGGTTGGGACATGGGGTGCTGTTACGTCTGGGGGACCCTTCACATCATTCCTTACACCGCGCGTATCGGCTACAGCTCGGAGCGCGCCTGCATAGCATGCAGCGGTTGGTCCTTCGGCCCACAAGGTAGGGACGAACGGGTGATGTGGCGGGGGTATCATTGGAAGGAGAGGGGGGCGTCGCTCTGCAGGCGGTCAGGTTCGGCATGCAGGGCGTTACGATGGCTCCACCAGCCATCGGCACCGAACAGGGTGATGCGCAGCCCGCGCTCGCGTGCACCGTGCAGTTCGGCCGCAGTTATGCGATCATAGCGGATGGTGAGGCCGGAATATCCCTTGTCGACCGCCAACTGGATCGCCTGCTCGGCGTCGGTTGCATAGAGGTATAGGGGCAGTTCGGGCGCATCCCGCGCCACGAGGTCCAGGAAGTCGGTCACCTGACACTCCACCACCAGTCGGCCGCGCAGCTCGGGCAGGGCATGGAGGTCGGCCAAGGCGCGGCTGAAGGTCTCCAGGTAAGCCCACCAATCGCCCGCTGCGAACAGCTTGGCGTCCAAGGTGAAGTCTGCCTGCGGAAACGCACGGGCCAAGGCCGGCAGCAGGCTGTCCAGGCGCGCCAGACCGTGCTTCGATCCATCGGCACCAGCCACGGCACATGTGCGCAGGGTTGCCCGGTCATGGGCGTTCACCAGGCCGTGGCAGTCGGTCAGTTCATCCAGTTCCTGTGCATGGTAGGCGACCAACACCCGGTCCGCGCTCATCTGCACGTCCAGTTCCACGCCATCAAGACCAGCTTCAAGCCCTCCCATCAAGGCCGCCGCGGAGTTCATGGGGAGCACCGCCCCTTCACCAAGCCCCCCATGCCCAATGATCCGGACCGTACCGACCGAGGGTGGGCTGCAGCCGGTCACCAGCGCCAGCATCAGCAGGAGGTGCGTACGCGTGCTCATGCTGGTCAATGCACGAACTCGTACGTGTAGGTCCTGCTGTTCCCCCGATCGTCCACCACCGTGAGCGTATAGCTGCGCTTGCCCGTGCCCTGGCTGAAGCGGTCGAAGGTGTGGGTGAGGGTCTTGGTCTTGGGCTCGTACTCCATCAGCACCCACTTCCCATCGAGCATGCCGGTGTAGGTGGCGATGCCGCTCAGGTCGTCACTGATCCTCAGGCTGAAGGAGCGACGTCCCTTCATGTCGGGCTTCAGGTCCACCGGGGTGATGGTGGGGGGCACACTGTCCACCATCACCGTGTAGTTGCCGAAGCTGCGGACGCTTGCACTGATCCTGCGCCCGCTGCGCTGGCCGCCCACCGGATCCACCTTGCCCTCGCTGTTCACCCGCACGATGAGGGCCTTGTCCAGCGTGGCTTCAGGTAGTGCGGGAAGGTCCATCCGCAAGGTGCTGCTGAGCTGGATGGGGGTGAGGGGATCGTGCAGGCGATGCAGGGGCACGATGGCGCCTTTGGGGCCGCTGTCAACGGCATAGCGTACATAGGTGTCGTCGTAGAGGGCCAGGGGGGGCAGGGTGAGGCTCACCCCTTCTTCGGCCAGGATGTTCTCCGTGTCGTAGCGGAACAGGCTGCCTTCCAGGGGCTTTGCAGGCCAGGTGCGCGCTTCTTCCAGCATGGCGCCGCGCAGGTCGAAACGAAGTTCGCTGCGGTTGCCGTTGGGGTCGGTGGCCACCACCCGCACCCGGTGGGTACGCCCGGGTTGCACCGCGATGCGGCCCTGGAGCGGCTCCCTGCCGTAGATCTTCAGCTTGTTGTTGGGCTGCCGGTAAAGCCGGTGGTATTCCATCTTCCGGCCCTTGAAGAGCTCAAAGTCCATGTGCGCATTGCAGTAGCGGTTGTGGTCGAAGTCCACATGGTCCAGCACGGTGCTGAAGGCCGGCACGCTGTCCACGAAGAGCTCGATCTGCCGCACGCCGAACTTGGCGCTGCTGTTGTCGTAGCGGTCCACCACGTGGACGGCGAAGCCGATGGTGCCGTAAGCGACCGGCACCATGCCCTTGAGGCTGTACGTGCCGTTGGTGCCATGGGCCGCGTAGCCCACCGCTGTGCCTGGATAGGGTTGCACCAGGCTGCTGTCGGTGAGAGGGTACAGGCGCAACCCCAGGATCTCCGGACGGGTATTGTCGGGTATGTCGTAGCCCAGTGTCTCCGGGTCCACCGCGTGCTGGTCGCCGGGGCGCCGCAGTTCGAAGTGCAGGTGCGGCCCACCGCTCCCTCCGGTGTTGCCGCTCAGCCCGATCACTTCACCCTGCTTCACCGGTACTTCATCCTTCTCCGGGTAGACATCGATGCTGAAGTCCTTCTTGGCATAATGTGCGGTCAGGCAGCGCTCGCCCACCTTGCCTTCCAGCCGCTGCAAATGGCCGTAGACCGAGGTATAGCCATCCGGGTGTTGGATGTACACGGCCTTGCCGTATCCCCAGGGGCTTATCTTGATGCGTGACACATAGCCGTCGGCCACGGCCTTCACCGGGATGCCCTCACGCCCTTCGGTGCGCATGTCCAAGCCGCTGTGGAAATGGTCGTTGCGTGGCTCCATGAAATTGCCCGACAGCTGAAGCGGTATGTCCATGGGGTGGATGTACCGCGGCGCAGGGGAAGGCTTCTGAGCCCATGAATTGAATGGTATCAATACGCTAATTATCAGCGTATTGATCACTTTTGATCTGTGTATTTGTTTAAGGATATTCATGCAGTACAGTGGCATCCGGGAGTTGGGGCGTGCAAGCTACAGGTGCAGGGAGGGGCGATGGTCGCGTTGGTGATCGGGGGATCAACAGGGAGGGGTTCATACAAAGGACGTGCAGAAGCGGGGTGGGCGGTTATCTTTGGGGCCGGACCATCGAACGGACTGTCGTGTTCGCTGGGTCAGCACGTGAAAGAACGCCTCACCACCATTCTTGAACAGGTACACCGCTTGGTGGCCGAGCGCAACGAGCTCAAGGCCCGTTTGCAGCAAGTGGATGGTGAATTGGGCGACCTGCGCCGCATGGAAGAGGTGTTGCGGGCACGTGTGGCCGAGTTGGAACGGGAGAACGGGGTCCTCCGCAAGGCACGCAGCGCCGAAGCAGGCGCCGCGACAGCGGGTACCAAGGAACGCATCGACGAACTCGTTCATGAGATCGACCGCTGTCTGGCGCTTTTGACGCCGGCGGTACGCCAGAACTGATCCCCATGGAAGAGCGCTCGATACGCATTGAACTGGCCGGCCGGGCCTATCCTCTTACGATCAGTGCATCGGAGGAGGTGAACGTGCGCCGGGCCGTGGATGAGATCAACGAGAGCATCAACCGGCTGAAGGCGAGCTACCCGCTCACCGACAAGCAGGATCTGCTGGCCATGGCCGCCTTGGAGGTGACCGTGCGCGCCCTCAACAGCGCTGCCAGCCAGCAGGATACCACCGTACAGGAGCTTGTCGCCTCCCTGGAACGGTCGCTCTCAGAGGCCCTCTCCTGAGCGTTCAAGTCCCGGTGCCACGCCCGCCCCACGAGGCCCATGGTCCACTAAAAAACGAGTGGAACACATGGACATGATGAGCATTCTGATGGGGCTTCTCGCTGGCATCGTGCTGGGAGGAGGCATCGTCTACCTGTTGGTGAGCAGCGCCATGAAGCGGCGGGCTTCCGGCATTCTGAAGGAAGCCGAGATCGAGGCCGAAGCGCTTAAGAAGGAGAAGATCCTGCAGGCCAAGGAGAAGTTCCTTCAAATGAAGGAGCAGCACGAAAAGGAGGTGCGTGACCGCGAACGCACCGTGCAACAGTCCCAGGAGAAGGCCAAACAGCGAGAACAGCAGCTGAGCCGCCAACAACAGGAACTGGCCAACAAGGAGAAGAACGTGGACCGCTTGAAAGGTGAGCTCGAGCAGAAGCTGGAGGGCCTGGAACGCCGCCGCGAGGAGACCGAGAAGATGCACGCCAAGCAGGTGGCCCTGCTGGAGAACATCAGCGGCCTGAACGCCGAAGAGGCCAAGAAGCAACTGGTCGAAAGCCTGAAGGACGAGGCCCGCACCGCCGCCATGGCACACATTAAGGACGCCCAGGAGGAGGCCAAGCTCACCGCCAACAAGGAGGCCAAACGCATTGTCATCCAGACCATCCAGCGCGTGGCCACCGAGCATGCCATCGAGAACTCGGTGAGCGTGTTCCACATCGAGAACGACGATGTGAAGGGCCGCATCATCGGTCGCGAAGGGCGCAACATCCGCACCTTGGAAGAGGCCACCGGCGTGGAGATCATCGTGGACGATACCCCCGGCGCCATCATCCTCAGCTGCTTCGATGCCGTGCGCCGCGAGGTGGCGCGCCTGTCGCTGCACCAGTTGGTGAAGGATGGCCGCATCCACCCCGCCCGCATCGAGGAGATCGTGGCCAAGACCCGCAAGCACCTCGAAGAGGAGATCATGGAGGTGGGCAAGCGCACCTGCATCGACCTGGGCATCCACGGCCTGCACAACGAACTGATCCGGATGGTGGGGCGCATGAAGTACCGCAGCTCCTACGGCCAGAACCTGTTGCAGCACAGCCGTGAAGTGGCCAACCTCAGCGCCATCATGGCCGCCGAACTGGGCCTCAACCCCAAGGTGGCCAAGCGCGCAGGTCTGCTGCACGACATCGGCAAGGTGCCCGACGAGGATCCCGAGCTGCCGCACGCCATCCTGGGCATGAAGCTGGCCGAGAAGTACGGCGAGAAGCCCGATGTGTGCAATGCCATCGGTGCCCACCACGACGAGATCGAGATGACCACGCTGCTCTCGCCCATCGTGCAGGCGTGCGACGCCATCAGCGGTGCCCGCCCCGGTGCCCGCCGCGAAGCCACCGAGGCTTACATCCAGCGCCTGAAGGACCTGGAAAGCCTCGCCATGAGCTACGGTGGTGTCACCAAGGCCTTCGCCATCCAGGCCGGGCGCGAACTGCGCGTGATGGTGGAGAGCGAGCGCATCAACGACCAGCAGAGCGACGAGCTCAGCATGCAGATCGCCGATCGTATCATGAACGAAATGACCTATCCCGGACAGGTGAAGATCACCGTGATCCGCGAGAAACGATCCGTGGCCGTTGCGAAATAAGGCCAGTGAACAAGGGTGTAAGTGGGGGCGGCAGTGATGTCGCCCCTTTTCTTTGTCGCATGGCCTCCCTGAAAGACCACCTTGATCTGTATTTCCAATGGGAAGTGCGTTCCTGGTCGCGTGCCTACCCGCTTTGGCACCGCACCTTGGCCGCCCTTCCCAAGGACCGTCGGCTGGCATTGGCCTTGGGTGAACGGGATGGGGGGCTAAGCCTTATGCTCGCCGACCACGGTTTTTATACAGTGTGCAGTGACCTGCATGGACCCACGGAACGGGCCAAAGCGCTCCACTTGACATACGGCTGGGAGGACGCCATCACATATGAGTCCATTGATGCAACGGCCATTCTCAAGCCGGACGCGAGCTTCGACGTGGTGGTCTTCAAGAGCATGATCGGGGCGCTCGGCAGCAAGGAGAAGCAAGCCCTGGCCATCCGGGAGATGCACCGTGTGCTGAAACCCGGTGGCGTGTTGCTCTTCGCCGAGAATCTGCGCGGCACCGCTTGTCACCGCTTCCTTCGCCGCCGCTTCGTTCCGTGGAACAGCTACTGGCGTTACCCCGACATCCTGCGCGACCGTGACCTGTTCGCACCCTTCACGCGGATGACATCGGGAAGCACCGGGGTGTTGGCCAGCCTGGGCCGCTCTGAGGTGCAGCGCGATCTGCTTGCGCGTGTGGATGCCATCATCGCTCCGCTGGTCCCTGTCAGCTGGCGCACCATCTGGTACGGCGCGGCCTTCAAGGATCGATCGTGAACGACGTGTTGGCGACCATTTCCCTGCTACTTGATCATCCGGCTACATTTGGGCTCTTCCCGAGCGGGAGGCTGCCCCACACATGCAAGGTCCATCCCGCGTAGTTCTCGTTACCGGAGGTTCCGGTTTCATCGGCAGTCATCTGTGTGATGCCCTTATCGCGGCAGGCCATCGGGTGCGCTGCCTGGACAATTTCGCCACCAGCCACCGCCGTAACCTGGCGCAGCTCGAAGGACATGCTGCGTTCACGCTGGTGGAAGGGGACATCCGTTCCTATGCTGACTGTGAGCGGGCGGTGGCCGGTGTGGACGTGGTGTTGCACCTGGCAGCGCTGGGTTCGGTGCCGCGCTCCATCGCAGAGCCCCTGCGCAGCCATGAGACCAATCTCACCGGCTTCCTGAACATGCTGGAGGCCGCGCGCCTGGCGCAGGTGCATCGCTTCGTGTATGCTTCCAGTTCCAGCGTCTACGGCGATTCCAAGCGCCTGCCCAAGGTGGAGGAGGAGGTGGGGCGCCCGCTGTCACCCTACGCGGTGACCAAGGCCACCAACGAGACCTATTCCCGGCTCTACGCGCAGCTCCACGGGATGCATACCATCGGCCTGCGCTTCTTCAATGTCTTCGGCGAACGACAGGATCCTGAAGGCCCTTACGCAGCTGCCATTCCGCGCTTCATCAAGTCATTCCTGCAGCACCGCGCCCCACAGATCCATGGCGATGGGCTGCAATCGCGCGACTTCACCTACGTGGGCAATGCGGTGCAGGCGGTGATGCTCGCCATGGAGGCCACAGACGAACGCAGCTGGGGTGAGGTCTTCAATGTGGCCTGCGGCGCGCGCACCACGCTCTTGGAGCTGGTGGAGGCCTTGCGCACTGCCCTCACGATCTCCGATCCGGCCATCGCGCAGGTGCCGCTCGAGCATGTGGCTGAGCGCGTTGGCGATATCCGCGACTCCCTGGCCGACATCAGCAAGGCGCGTGAGCTGCTCGGCTTCGAACCGGCGTTCGACCTGCAACAAGGGTTGGCCCGGGCCGTGCCCTGGTACGTGGCCAATTGGGGCTGAACCGCAGCAGCGTAAGTTCGCAGGATATGGGCCCGCAGGAATGGATCGTTGCCGGAGTACTGTTGCTCGCCATCGTGCTGTTCATCAGCGAGAAGCTCAGCATCGATCTGGTCGCCTTGCTCATCATCCTGCTGCTCGTGGGCAGTGGGGTGCTCTCGCCCGCTGAAGGGTTCGCGGGCTTCGGCGATCAAGCCACCCTTACCGTGGCGTTCATGTTCGTGCTCAGCTCAGCACTGCTCAGCACCGGGGCGGTCAGCACCCTCGGGCCGCGCTTGTCCACGCATTTCCGCGCCAGTCCGGTGAAGGGCATGTTGCTCTTCATGCTGCTCGTTGGTGTGCTCTCCGCCTTCCTCAACAATACGCCCATCGTGGCGCTCCTGATCCCGGTGGTGGTGCAGATCGCCCATACCTCCGGCCAGGCCCCCAGCAAGCTGCTCATCCCCTTGAGCTACGCCACCATCATGGGCGGTACCATGACGCTGATGGGCACGAGCACCAACTTCGTCGTCAGCGGGGTGATGGTGGAGAACGGGCTTCAGTCGCTGGGCATGTTCCAGCAGACGCCCATCGGTCTGGTGTTCCTGATGGTCGGTGTGACATACATGCTGCTGGTGGGCCGTCATCTTCTTCCCGATCGACGCAACAGTCAGGATGCGGGTGAGCGTTTCAGCATGCGCGGATATGTCACCGAAGTGGAGCTTCTCCAGGGGGCGCCGTCCGTGGGCCGCTCCATCATGGACAGCGCTCTGGTCCGCGAGTTGGAGATGGACATCATCGAGATCCGTCGAGGCGATCAGCTCTTCACCCTGCCCGCGGGCGATATGGTCCTGGAGGCAGGCGACCTCCTGAAGGTGCGCTGCGCGGTGTCGCACATCCGTGCGCTGAAGGACCGTGCGCACATCAGTGTGGAACCGCCCCTGAAGCTTGCCAATGACGATCTGCGCAGCCGTGGCACGGCCCTGGTGGAACTGGTGATCACCAGCAACAGTCCGCTGGAGGGAAAGACCGTGGGCGAGGCGGACCTCATCCGCAGCTACCGGGCCGTTCCCCTCGCCGTGCGGCACCGCGAGGAGGTGGTGCACGATCGGTTGCACGACACGGTGCTCCGCAGCGGGGACGTCATCCTGGCCGAAGTGAAGACCCACTTCGTGAAGCGCCTCAAGCAGCTGGAATCCTCTGCGGATGCGCCCTTCGTCATCCTCACCGAACAGGAGGGCCTTGCCGAGTTCGATCGGCGCGGCTTCGCGGTGGTGGTGGCCGTGCTGCTCGCCGTGGTCATCACCTCCTCACTGGGGCTGCTTCCCGTGGTGGTGGCGGCGCTGGGCGGTGTGGTGGTGCTGGTGCTCTCCGGGGTGATGAACATGAAGCAGGTACAGGACGCCATCGACCGCCGCATCTATTTCCTGATGGCCGGTGCCCTCAGCCTGGGCCTCGCGATGCAGCGCTCCGGCCTTGCCGATCGCCTGGCCGATGGGGTGGTGGCGACGCTTGGCGGATGGGGCCCCGTGGCGATCCTTTCCGGCATGTACCTGCTCACCAGCCTGCTCACCGAGGTGATGAGCAATACCGCCACCGCCGCGCTCGTAGCCCCGGTGGCCATCTCCACCGCTGCTGCGCTCGGGCTCAGCCCCACGCCCTTCCTCATGGCCGTGGTGTTCGGTGCCAGCGCCAGCTTCATGACCCCCATCGGCTACCAGACCAACACCATGATCTACGGTGCCGGTCAGTACAAGGCACGCGATTTCCTGCGTGTGGGATGGCCGCTCCAACTCATCTTCTGGATGGTGGCCACCTTCCTCATCCCGCGGATCTATCCCTTCTGACCTTCCGGACTGAACACCCGCAGCACGCGGTCGTCGCCGGCGGTGATGAGCCGGTCCGCCAGCCACAGCAGGCAGTTGACACTGTGGGTATGTCCGGCATCACGTCCTTCGTGGCGCGCAACGGGGCTCAGGTCACGCCCGTCCCACACCTTCACGGCCTTGTCGCGCCCCACACTGGCCAGCAGGGCGCCGTCCGCGCGTGCTCCGATCCGGTAGATCGCCGAACGATGGGCCGGCAGGGCAAGCACTTCGCGCGGGCTGCCGTCCAAGGCCCAACCCCGCAGATGCCCGTCCTTGCCACCGCTCAACAGCGCGGGTTTGGTGGGGTGCCGCGACACGCATAACGCGCCGTCCGCATGGCCTTCCAGCGTGTGTACCTCGTTGAACAGTTCCGTTTCCAGCAAGCGGATGGGCCCGTCTCCACACGCCACCGCCAACCAACCTTGGTCCGGAAGGTGGCACAGCCCGCGCAACTTGCCTTCGCCCAAGGGCAGCTGGCGCCACAGGGTGCAACGCCCATCAAGAGCCACATCCCAGATGCTCAAGGTGCCATCGCCGGCCGCCACAGCGAAGCGTGAAGGGCCCAGTGCCACCAGGTCGAAGATGCCCAGCCGATGGACCACGAAGCAATGGCGCTCCCGTCCGTCGCGCAGGTCCACCACATGGATGCGCCCACCCTCGGTACCGACCACGAGCAGGCCCTGTTCCGGCAGGAGCAGCAGGCTGAACACCGCTTCATCCACCCGCGTGATGGCCCGCGCATCGCCTGCACCGACGATGTCCCAGAGCGCCACCACACCATCGCTGCCCGCGCTGATGAAGTGTCCTTCCGTGGCCGCAGGGGCCAGGGCATAGACCGGACCGCGATGACCTTCCAGGCGCTGCAAGGGCTCCATGCCGCGAAGTTGCAACACGGATCACCAGCAGCGACGGTCGCTCCACTGGAACTGCCACTCGGGCGTGTGCAGTGGGCCTTCCGGATCGAAGGGGTACCACACGTCCGCCACCGGACCGCGCAGCACGTGGATGTCCTGGGCTGGCATGTAGCTCTGGGCAAGCATGGCATAGCGGCGTCCCTGTGCATCTAGAGCCACATCGACGACCAGCACCGCATGGCCCGGCGAGCCCCCTTGGATCACCACATCGCCCGGCTCCACTGTGCGCGCTCCACAGTCCTTCAGTTCAGCGGCCAACGACCGAGTGCCAGCGTAGGCATAGACCATGTTCAAGTAGGCCTCGAAGGCACGGTCCTCTGAAGCGTCCGGCTTGCCAGCGGTCCACCGGGCGGTGTTGCCCTGCACCACGATGCGTTCACCCGCGCGCCAACGGTCCCAGCGTGCCTCGAAGCCGTTGGTGAAGTGGAAGCGGATCTCCGCAGGACGGCCTGCATGGCGCAGATGCTCGGCGCGCAGACGCATCACCGCATCGGCACACTGTTGCAGGTCGCGCGTGCCCACCGGCCGGTCGATCACGGCGGCATGCACATCCTGCCGCGACTTGGGCTGGCCGTTGTGGAGCATTACCGGGGAACCGGCCGGCTTCAGCGGCAACTGGCGCAGGTAGGCTGCGAAGCTCCCTTCCGCCGCGGCCGCGCGCTGAGCACCGTTGGGTGGTGCGAAGCTGGTGCCAAGGGTGTGTTGCGCCGCCGTATACACGGGCAGCATGGCGATGACAAGGGCGAAGTACAGGCGCATCAACCGTGCAATGCGACCCAGGCGGAGGGGTAACGCTCAGGCCTCGGCCTTCTGGCCTTTCCCGGCGGGGTGGAACCCGAAGAGCCGGTTGTCCTTGATCATGTTGTCCACGTAAGGGGGCACCATCTCCTCCCAGCCGTTGCTGCCCGCGCGGATCATGTCCAACACCTTGCGGCTGAAGATATGCAGCACGTTCGGGTCGTAGTTCTCGATGTCCACGATGCGCTTGTTGAAGAGCAGGTAGTCGTACAAGGGCTGCAGGCGCGGATGGATGGGCATCGTGTTGGTGGTCATGATCTCCTCCGATGCGCTCGGCCGGCTGGGGTACACGTAGATCTTCAGGTCGCGGTGGAAGAGGATGCCGAAGGCTTCCAGCACACCGCCATTGAGGTTGCGGTAGTACCGCTCGTCGAAGATCTCCACCAGGTTGTTCACGCCCAGGATCAGGCCCATGCGCGCCTTGGTGTAGCGGCTGAAGTACTCCACCAGCTTGTAGTACTCCTGGTAGTTGCTGATCAGCACGGTCTGCCCCAGCGAGCACAGGATGTCCGCCCGGTCGATGAAGTCCTTCTCGTCCACATCACCGGTGTCGCTCTTCAGGTTGTTCAACGTGATCTCGAAGAGCACCTGCAGGTTCTGACGGTCCACACGCTGTTCCTTGATGAACATGTTGTAGCCGTTCATGATCATGTCGATGTTCACCTTGGTCACCGGGCGGAAGCTGCCGCGGATGGCCAGGATGTTCTTCTTGTAGAGCTTCTCGCTGGCCTGCAGGTTCTGGCCATCGGGCCCGAAGAGCACCGCATCGGTGTAGCCGCGCTTCACCAGCTGCAGGCTCAGCAGGCGGTTGTCCACCTGGGCGAAGGCCGGGCCGTTCATCTGGATCATGTCGATCTCCAACACGTGGCGGCTCACGTTGTCGTACAACGCGGTCATCACCTCATTGGGGTCCTTGTGCAGGAACATGCACGCATGGATGAGGTTGACACCCAGCACCCCGATGGTCTCCTGCTGGAGGCTCATGTCCGGGTCGTGCAGGCGCACGTGCAGGATCACATCGCTGGTCGGCTCCTCCGGCGAGGCTTGGAAGCGCACACCGATCCAACCATGGCCGCTGTGGGGCTTCTCAAAGGTGCTGGTGGCAACGGTGTTGGCGAAGGTGAAGAACTTCTTGGTGGGGTGGTCCTTGCGGGAGAGGCGGTCGGTGATCAGCCCGTACTCATGCCGCAGCATGTTCTTCAGCCGGCTTTCGCATACGAAGCGGTTGCCCGGCTCAGGGCCGTAGATGGCATTGCTGAAGTCCTTGTCGTACGCGCTCATGGCCTTCGCAATGGTCTGCGAAGCCGCACCAGCACGGAAGAAGTGGCGCACCGTCTCCTGACCGGCACCGATCTCGGCGAAGGTGCCGTACAGATCCGGATCGAGGTTGATCTTGCGGGCTTTCTGCGCCGGGCTCAGCGGCACACGATGGGGGTCCTGGACGATCATCTCCGGCGTTCGGTCTGCAGTAGAGTACAAAGGTAGCCCCTTCGCATGGGCCGCACATGACGGATGCCACGCTTGGCGCCATTTCCGGCGGCGTCGATCACAGCAGCGGCAGGACGATGGCCATCACGCGCCCGCCACCTTCAACCCCGAGCTCAGGTGGATCGGGTTCTCCAGCGTGCGATGCACCGGGCACGACCGCGCGATCTGGGCCAGCCGCTGCCGTTGGTCCTCCGGCACCGCAGGGTCCAGTTCGATGTCCATGTGGATGCGCGTATCGATCTGCGCTCCGCTCTGCGTGCGCTCCATGCTCACCGTGATGCCGATGGGACCGACGTTCCATTGCTTGCGGTCGGCGTACATCCGCAGGGTGATGGCGGTGCAGCTCGCCAGTGCGCTCAGCAGCAGCTCATGCGGCCGCGGTCCCTGGCCCTGCCCACCGTCGGCGAGGGGCTCATCGGCCATCCACTGCTGCTCGCGGGTGGTGATGCGGGTGGTGTACGGGGCGCCATCGAGCACGGCGGTGACGCTGCGGGTGGATCGTTGTTCCATGGGGCAAAGGTGGGGGCACCGGACGCGGATCCGGTGTGCCCGTTCTCACCATCCGTTCACGAGCAGCCGCCGCGCCCCATTGATGCCGCACTTCTGGTAGGTGTTGTAGGCCTGGGCAGCGCGCTCCTGGATGGCCATCGGCGTTTCCCTGCGCACCCAACCTTCCAACGCGGCTTTCAGCGTGTAGGCCTCAGGGGCCATCAGGCCGGTGGTCCACAGCAGGGGTGAGGCTCCGGTGGGGCGCAGGTGCGGCGCGAAGTAGCGCTTGCTGATGCAGGCGAGGATGATGGTCTCACGCGAACGCTTGTCCTGCGCAGGGAACACCATTTCCAAGGGGAAGTCCATCAGCCCATCATGGCCCACATAGGCGATCAGGTCGGCGCCGCCACCGATGGGTATGCTCCGGTCGTTCACGCGCAGTGAAGTGCTGCCCGCGCCACTGGCATACCGGAAAAGGTCTTCCGTCGCCTCCCGGATGTTCCGGCCATCATACGCATCGGCAACCAGGTATACAGCGCTGTCCCGGTGTTTCCAGGCCACTCGTTCCAGGATGTGCGGGATGCCGGGGGACGGCACCTGTACACGCACCCATTCCGCTGATCGGTCGAAGTGCGTGCGTACGCCATAGCCTGCGCCCCAGTACAGGTTGGTGCCGGGTTTCTGTCCGTTGCCGATGCCCGCAGGCACCTTCACGATGCCCTGGTGTTCGTTGTCGCAGAGGGCCACCAGTACATGCACCACACGCTCCTTGGCCATGGCATCAGTGAACAGGAGAAGGGCAAGGAGGAGGGTGGTGGTGCGCATACGTTCGGAATGCCGCCAAAGCGGATGGGTAACAAAGTGTGTTTTACGTGGAGTGCAGGCGGGGGATCAATGCGGGCACTTCCTGCCGGTAACGCCGATAGTCCTCACCGAACAGCGCGATCAGCTTGCGCTCTTCCAAGGCGATGCCGACCGGCAGGTAGACGAAGGTGAGCCCGATGCACAGCGCGGTGGCGGCCGTGGGGGAGAGCAGCAGCCACCCCAGCAGCAGCACGATGGTGCCGGTGTAGATGGGGTGCCGCAT
>CAYZBO010000029.1:31481-32907 GCA_964476665.1 uncultured Chryseobacterium sp.
CAAGCGGTACCAGCGCACCAGCCCCAGCCGCAGTGCCGCCCAGCGCTTCACGCCCGTCCAGGCGAGCAGGCTGTGCAGCGCGTAGAACACCACGAGGGATAAGGCCAGGTGCAACATGCCAACAAGGTAGAACGAGGAAGGCCACCGCGCGGGTGGCCTTCTGTCTGGAGCGGTAAGGGCGTGTTAGCGCATGTCGTTCACCTCCACACCGGGGAACTTGGCCTTGTCGAAGACGAAGAGCGCATCGGCCAGTTCGGGGTTCGCGGTGAACTTCTTCATGGAGTAGGTGACCACGTTGCCATCCTTGTACAGCACCTGCACGCTGCGCGGCTGGCCCTTGGCCTTGTCCACCGTCAGGATCACCGTGTGGAAGGGCTTCTTGGCGGGGTCGAGCGGGAAGAGCTTCACCACCTGCGTCATCACGCCCGAAGCATCGGCCTTCTCCTCCACGAACTGGCTCTTGAAGCCCTTTTCGTACTGGGTGAAAAGGGTGCTGGGGTCCAGGTCCTGGTCCATCTCCTTGGGGTCGTTCAGGCTCACCTCGTTGGCGTCCTTGTTGTAGGTGTAGAGCACCGTGCCATCGTTGATGATGGTGTTCTTGTCCAGCACCAGGCGGAACTTCTTGCCCTTCACCTTCATATTGCCCTCCTGCTTCACGTCCAGCTTGTCCTTGGTGTTCTGCAGGCGGCTGCTGAAGTCGGCCTCGAAGGCGGTCCACGCCTTGGCCTGGGTCATCAGCTTGTCCACGATGGCCTTGGAACGGGGATCGTCCTGCGCCTGAACGAGCGCGGTGCTCAGCAACAAGGCCAGGAGGGCGAGGGTCTTCTTCATGGCGGCAAAAGTAATTGCGCAGGGCTTGGCAAAGCCCGTGCCAGAGCCATCACCACCGTCCGTACCGGCGGTGTGTTCGGCGGTCAGCGCTTGCCCTTCTTGGGCTTCAGCATGGTGCCGGTACACTTGGGCGAACCACAGCGGCAGGCCCAGATCCGCTTCAGTTCCTCGGTGTACGGCACGTCGAACTCGAAACCGTAGTCGTAGGTGATCTCTTCGCCCGGCGCAATGTCGCGCAGCGCCTCGATGATCACGCGGTCCTTCTTCAGGTCCTCGCTCTCGTGGCCGTGTACGAAGGCGATGGCGTTCGGCTCGCAGCTGTGGTTGATCCACCGCGCCACATTGCCGTTGCGGTTGGCGTCCAGGATCCACTCTTCGTTGAGGGTGAAGAGGAAGGTGTGCCCACTGCCCAGGTCGCCGTGGTAGCGCTCGTCCGCCTCGGCGTGGGTGATCATCTTGCCCTTGTACTCCACGATGTCCTCACCCTTCTTGATGGGCGCGGTGGCGAACACACCATTACCGTGGATCTTGGAACGTCGTTGTGCGATCTTGCTGGCAGCCATGGGGCGCGAAGATCGGCGTTCCGGGGGAATGG
>CAYZBO010000030.1:0-13904 GCA_964476665.1 uncultured Chryseobacterium sp.
GGAACCACCACCTTCACCGAGCGACTGGTGATCCAGCCGTAAGGACGAACGCATCGTTCAAGGGAACGCCCCGGGTCGAAAGGCCCGGGGCGTTCTGCGTTCCAAGCTCCCCGATGGACGGCGGACCGATCCGGGCCAATGGAACGGCCCGAAGGACGGGACATCGAGCCTTCCTGTTGTGTGCCATGTAGCCATGGGATCATCGATCCGCCATGTACACGTGGCATGTTCAGGGAACCATCGATCGACCAGTTCAGTGTACCAGGCACGCCGATCATCCCCGGCATCTTCCAAGCGGGGCGAGGGACCGCGACTGCACAAGATCCATGTGGTGCGTCCATATCAGCGCATGCCACGTGAGCGATGCTGCCGGTCGCTCAACACCTCGCCGTCAACTCAACGTCCCGGTCCGGCTGTGTCCTGCCTGCGCCTGGCATGCTCCTCCAGGATGCGCCGCTGCAATTCGCGCATCCGATACGAGTGATCCATATCCCAATTGAAATTCCCGTTACGAACATCGTACCGCGCGATACCGTAGGGCTCGTGCTCGACCAGGGAATGATCGACCCCATCCAAGCGCTGGACCAGCGGAACATCGATCTCCATACCGTGGCCACCTTCCTGATGCGAAAGGGGGACACCACGCAGGTCAAGCTCCACGATCTTCGTTACGTACCCAGGCCCCCTGAACTTGACCCAGCACCATGCTCCATAAGCAAGGTTGATCGAGTACCTGCCTCCATCGCCAACGGGGTGGCTCATTACATGAACGGAGTCATTGATACCGACAACGTCGATCGCAGCATGCTCCACGATCCGTTGGGTCTCCATATCCAGGATGGCCCCATAGACCAGCACATTGTTCTGGCCCGAACAGGACAACGCCACCGAGATCGCGCCGATGACCATCATTGAACGTGTGGGGCGCATGTACGTCAGGAGCATCGGTCCGGCGAACTTCCACCAACGCTAGAGCTCTCCCGCCTCAGCGATCAGCTCGGCCACGTCCTTCACCACCACCTCCCCTTCCTTGTTGAAGTGCTTCACGCCATCGGTGAGCATGGTATTGCAGAAGGGACAGCCGGCGGCGATGATGGCCGGTGATGCGGCCAACGCTTCTTCGCTGCGCTCGTGGTTCACTTCGCGTGTGCCCGGCTCGGCCTCCTTGAACATCTGAGCTCCGCCAGCTCCACAGCAAAGGCCGTTCTGCTTGCTGCGCTTCAACTCGACCAGCGCTGCATCCAGCTTAAGCAGCACTTCGCGCGGTGCCTCGTACTCGTTGTTGCCTCGGCCCAGGTAGCAGGGGTCGTGGAAGGTGATGCGCTTGCCCTTGAAGTCACCACCTTCCACCTTGATGCGGCCTTCCTTCAGCAGCGCATTGATGAACTGGGTATGGTGTAGCACCTCGTACGTGCCGCCCAGCGCGGGATACTCGTTCTTCAGTGTATTGAAGCAATGCGGACATGCTGTCACAATGCGCTTCACGCCATAGCCGTTGAGCACAGTGACGTTCTGCAGGGCCTGCATCTGGAAGAGGAATTCGTTGCCCGCCCGGCGCGCGGGGTCACCGCTGCAGGTCTCCTCCATGCCCAGCACGGCGAACTTCACCTTGGCGGCGTTGAGGATCCGCACAAAAGCCTTGGTGATCTTCTTCGCGCGGTCGTCGAAGCTGCCTGCGCAGCCGACCCAGAACAGCACCTCGGGCACTTCGCCCGAAGCGGCGAACTCGGCCATGGTGGGGACACGGATGGGTTCCATTGAATGCTCGAGTTTTCTGCGATGGTCAGGCTTCCATGGTCCAATCCATGCGCTTGTCGGGTCCGAAGGCCCAGGGCGCACCGTTGTTCTCCACGTTGTTGAACATGCTCGTCAATGATGGACGTGTGCTGCTCTCCTCCATCACCTTGTAGCGGCGCATCTGGGTGATGATCTCCACGGGATCGATGTTCACCGGACAGGCCTGGGTGCAGGCGTTGCACGTGGTGCAGGCCCACAACTCCTCTTCGCTGATGCGGCTGTGCAGGCTCCGGCCATCGTCCTTGAACGTGCCGCCGTTGGAATCGATGTTACGCCCCACCTCCTCAAGACGGTCACGCGTATCCATCATGATCTTGCGGGGACTGAGCAGTTTGCCCGTGAGGTTGGCCGGACATTCGCTCGTGCAACGGCCACACTCGGTGCAGCTGTATGCGTCCATCAGGTTCTTCCAGCTCAGGTCGAACACATCCTTCACACCGAAACGCTCGGGCACTTCCACCCCGGCCACGATGCGCGGCGCTCCCGGCTCCGGTGGAGCCACCGAAGGGTCGAGCATGGACCGCACTTCACCGGTGATGCGCGGCATGTTGCTCATCTCCGTGCGTGCTGTCAGCTTGCTGTACCACACGTTGGGGAAGGCCATCATGATGTGGAAGTGCTTGCTGTACGGCAGGTAGTTCAGGAAGGCCAGGATGCCCAGGATATGGAACCACCACGTGGCACGCTCGATGGCGATCAGCGTGGAAGGCTGCATGCCGGGGAAGCCCAGCAGCGCCGCGAGCCCCGCGCTGACCGGATAGGACCCGGCCTGCACGTAATGCTCCGCACCCATGCCCTGCAGGGTGTGGTCGGCAGCGTTCATGGTGAGGAAGGCCCCCATCAGCAGGATCTCCACCACCAGGATGATCATGGCATCACGCGACGGCCAGCCCTTCATCTCCGCCTTATGGAAGCGCGGCAACTGCAACACTGCACGCCGGGCGATGAACACCACGCACGCCAACAACACACCCACGGCCAGGACCTCGAAGCTGCCGATGAGGAAGTCGTACAACGGACCGAGGAACGAGCCGACGCGGTGCGTGCCGAAGAGACCGTCGATGATGATCTCCAGCACCTCGATGTTGATGATGATGAAGCCGACGTAGATGAGGATGTGCATGAAGCCGGCAACGGGACGGCTCACCATCTTGCTCTGCCCCAGCGCCACCCGCACCATTTCGCCCCAGCGCTCACCTGGGCGATCGTTGATGACCTGGTCGCGGCCCAGGCGGATGTTGCGGATCACGCGCCGGATGTTCCGCGTGAACAACGCCACGGCGGCCGCCAGCGCAAGGGCGAAGAGGATGTTGCTGATCATGGCTTGTCGGCCTCCTTCAAGGCTTTGGCGATGCGCTCCACGTCGCTGTCCGACAGTTGTGGGAGCCGGTCCTTCCGACCGAAAACAGACAGGTGAACGTATCGGTTCGGATTGAGGCGCATATCCTCCAGCAGCAGGTCCAGCTCCCGGCTGGCCTGTTCCATGTTGTTGTAGAGCGTATCGTTCTTCAACAATGCTCCCAGGGAGCCCTCGCCGGCGTTGAGCGAAGCCATCAGGGCATTGAGCTGCGCCGTGCTGCTCGCCAGGTCCCCCACCGCCTGCTTCAGTTGTTCCCCGGCGAGCGTGGCGGACACACTGTCCATGTTGGCCAGGATGCCGCTGATCCGCGCGTTGTAGGACACCAGGTTGCGGCTCACCTGACCCAGGTTCTCCAGGATCAGGTGGATGGCCTGTGCCTCGGACGCCACGATGCCGTCCAGGCGTTGGGCGGTGCCGTTGAAGGTCTCCAAGGTGGACCGGATGCTGGAGAAGCTGGCGTCGATGTCACCGATGGCGGAATCGTTCAACAGCCGGTTCATGGCGCTCAGCACGGAATCCACATTGGCGATCATGCCTTCCGCCTTGCGCTTCAGGGGGTCGATCTGTTCACCGACCGCATCGGTAAGGCTGAGCTGTGCATCGCCCTGCAGCGTATCGCCCGCTTCGGCCAGCGTGCTGCTCTGGCCGATCACCAACTGCAGCGCCCGTGAGAAGAGATCGGCACTGTAGATCCGCACCTTGCTGTCGCTGGGCAGCTTCAGTTGATCCTCGTTCAGCTGGAAGCTCACCGCGATGCCTCCCCTGCCGGCGTTCACCAGGTCGGTGGATATGACCTGCCCGACCTTGTACCCGTTGTAGTACACCGGGCTGGCCCCGGAAATGCCGGACACATCGGAATACACCACGTGGTAGATGTTCCGCTTCTGGAACAGGTCGAGGCCCTTGAGGTAGTTGAACCCGAAGATCAGCAGCCCCACCGCTGCAAGGACGAGCAAGGCAATGGAATACTCACGGCGAATGGTCATGTACGGTCTGTAGGGTCAGCGGCCACGGGCCAATTTAACTGCTTCCTGAAGATCGATGCGTTCGCCATCCTTGAACGCCACGATGAACGCACCCTCGATGCCCTTGTCCTTGCACTCCTGCTGCCTGCGCCGCGCCGCCTCCAGGTCCGGTTCATTGCCCACGGTATACTTGTACAGGCCGGCGCCCTTGTGCTCCTCCACCCCGGTGAGCCCCTTGAAGTTCCCGGGGTCGAGGCCGATCCGTTTGCTGCTGGTGGCGATCTGTACCTTGAAGACCACACCGGCCGAAGTGACCACCGGCGGCTGTTCGGCCGGCTCCTTCCCGGCGACCGGCGGCTCCTTGGGAGGCGTCACCTCCTGCGGGGCAATGGCCGCATCCACCCCCTCCACGATGCCCTTGTACTCCTTGAAGGCGCGGTAGATGGCACTGGCCATGTAGTCCTGGCCCTCGGCGGTCTGCAGGAAGTCCTCCTCCTTGGGATTGGTGAGGAAGCCCAGTTCGATCAACACGCTGGGCATGGTGGTGTAGCTGATCACCAGGAAGCCCGCCTGCTTCACGCCGCGGTCAGGGCGGCCCACACGCTCCTTGAACTGCTTCTGGATCAAGGCGGCCAACAGCAGGCTGTGGTCGAGGTGGATGTTCTGTCGCAGGCTCAAGGCGATCATGCTCTCGGGGTCCTTCGGGTCGTACCCGTCGTACTTCAGCTCGTGCCCCTCCTCCAGCAGGATGGCTGCGTTCTCCTTTTGCGCAACGCGCATGTTCGCCTCCGTCTTGTGCAGGCCCATCACATAGGTCTCACAACCGTGCGGGTCCCTGTTGTCGTTCGCGTTGCAGTGGATGCTGATGAACACATCCGCTTTGGCGCGATTGGCGATGTTGGTGCGCTCCATCAGTTCGATGAAGCGATCGTCCTCACGGGTGTAGATGACCTTGGTCTCGGGAAAGGCCTCGCTGACGTACTTGCCCACGAGCTTGGCCACGTTCAACGAGATGTGCTTCTCGGTGGTCTTGTAGCGTCCGGTACCCAGATTGCCGGGGTCCTTGCCGCCGTGGCCGGCGTCCAGCACGATGGTGCGGATGCGGTTGGGATCCTTCGCCGTGGGCTGGGCCAGCAGCGCAACAGGCAGCAGCAACACCGCGCCGAAGCTGGCGACCGATCGGAGATGTAGGTGGCGTTGCATGGATCGCGGCGGGCGAGTTGGTAAATTCGGCCCGCTTTTCCCTGTGGAAGGCAGGAACATGACGAGCCCGCCACGCATCCGGCCTTCGAGGGGCGAAGCTACCGGCCCCCAGGGGTGGGGGCTTCGGTGGGGTGTTGCACTTTTCATCACGGCACTGTTGATGTGTGGCGCTTTCCCGCTCCGGGCCCAGCGTCTGGAGGCTCCTGTCAAGTATCAGGCCAGGGACAGCATCCGCTACGACCTGGCCACCGGTACGGTCCATCTTTATGGCGCCGGCACGGTCACCTACGGCGATGTGGTGCTCAGCGCCGAGCGCATCATCCTCGACATGAACAACGAGGAGGCTCAGGCCTTTGGTGCACCCGACAGTGCCGGAGCGGTGGTCGGCAAGCCCAACTTCGTGCAGGGCGGGCATACCATCGAGGCCGACAGCATCCGCTACAACTTCCGCAGCAAGCAGGGCCTCATCCGCGAGGTACGAACACAGGAACAACAGGCCTGGGTGCACGCCTCCCTCAGCAAGCGCCTGGCCAACGAGGAGGTGCACAGCAAGCGCGGCATGCTCACCACCTGCGACCGGCCCCGCCCCCACTTCCATTTCCGTGTCACCCGCATGATGGTGCTGCCCGACGACAAGATCATCACCGGGCCCGCCTACATGCGCATCGGCCCGGTCCCCACCCCACTGGCGGTACCCTTCGGCCTCTTCCCCAACAAGAAGGGAGGCAGCAGCGGCATCCTCATTCCCATCTGGGGCAACAACGACCAACTGGGCTACTTCCTGCTCAATGGCGGCTACTACTTCCCCATCAACGACAAGGTCGATGTCCAGTTGACCGGAGACATCTACAGCCGGGGCAGCTGGGCCCTGCGGGGCGTCACGCGCTACCGGAACCGTTATCGCTACAGCGGCGCCCTCGACGTAAGCCGAAGCACGCTGCTCAATGGCGACCGGGAGTTCCCCGACTTCAGCCAGCAGAACAACTTCTTCGTGCGCTGGCAGCACACCGTGGACAGCCGTGCCAGCCTCACCGACCGTTTCAACGCCAGCGTGAACCTGGGTACCAGCCAGAACTTCACGAACAACTTCAACAGCTCGTTGAGCGACTATCTCAGCAACACCTTCCAAAGCAACATCAGCTGGACCCACCTGTGGCCCGGCAAGCCCTACAACCTCACCGCCAACCTGCGCCACAGCCAGAACACGCTCAACCGCACCTTCGACCTCACCCTGCCGTCGGTCACCTTCAACCTCACCCGCATCATGCCGTTCCAGCTGCTGCGCGGTGCCAGTGCACGTCCTCGGTGGTACGACCAGTTCGCCGTGAACTATGCGGCCAATTTCGACAACCGGCTCAGCACCACCGAGGAGCGCCTGAGCCTGGAGAACCTGCCCGGCCTGGCCCGCGAAATGCGCAATGGGATCCGGCACAGTGCCACGGTCTCCACCACCATCAAGAACAAGTACTTCACGCTCAACCCCGAGGTCCGCTTCATCGACCGCATGTATTTCGAACAGCTGCGCAAGACCGTGTTCAGTGATGCGGACACCACCTTCATCGTGACGGATACCGTGCCCCGCTTCAGTGCCCCGTTCGAGTACAGCATGGGTGCCACGCTCACCAGCAAGATGTACGGCATGTACACCTTCTTCGGCGAGCGGCTGAAGGCCATCCGCCATGTGATCACCCCCACGGTGGGCTTCAATTACCTGCCCGAGCAGAGCACCGAGATCGAAGGACCCTTCGGCCCCAACGGCACGCCGGGCAGGTACTCACCGTACGACATCGGCATTTTCGGGAAGCCCAACGGCACCGCCAGCGGCAACCTCAACCTGGGCCTCATCCAGAACATCGAGGCCAAGGTGCGTGATGGCAAGGCCCTGCGCGACAGCACCGCCGCACCCGGCACCGAGCCCACCAGGAAGATCAAGCTGGTGGACTTCCTCGGCATCACCTCCAGCTATGACATCCTCCGGGATTCGCTCCGCTGGAACCCGGTGAACATCGCAGCGCGCACCTCCTTCCTCAACACCTTCAACCTGAACCTCGTGAGCCTGTGGGACCCGTATGCAGTGAACGAGAACGGTCAGCGCTATGAACGGGCCCAGCGCGATGTGAACGGACAGCTGGCCCGCATGGTCTACACCAACGTGGCGCTGGGGTTCGACATCAAGAGCAAGCGGTACGGGCAGTCAACCGGCACCTCGACCACCGACCCTGAAGTGGTGAAGGACAGCGACCCCACCAAGGGTGCACCCGTCAACTTCAGCCTGCCCTGGCGTTTGAGCGTGAACTACAGCTACGATGTGAACCGCAGCTACAGCGGCCCAACGACGTTCACGGACACCGAGCGGCAGAGCGTGCTCTTCAATGGCGATGTGAACGTGTTGAAGTACTGGAAGCTTGGGGTTAGCAGCGGGTACGACATCGTGGCCGGTGAATGGACCCCGACCGCATTGAACCTCTACTGGGACCTGCACTGCTGGGAGTTCAACTTCAACATCATCCCGATCGGACTGCGGAAGAGCTTCATGTTCCGCATCAATGTGAAGGCCAGCATCCTGCGCGACCTCAAGTACGAGCTGCGCCGCCCCTACGGCCAGCAGCAGAACCTCCTCTTCTGATCACGTGGAGAGCCAGTTGGCGATCAGCCGGGGGCCCATCGGTGTGAGCACGCTCTCGGGATGGAACTGCACACCACATAGGGGTAGCGTACGGTGCCTCACCGCCATGATCACACCGGCGGCACTGACCGCGGTGACCTCCAAGGCCGCCGGCACCCGCGCTGGATCGGCGGCCCAACTGTGGTAGAGGCCCACCTCAAAGGTTTCCGGCAACCCTCGGAAGAGCGGGTCCTGAGGCACGTTCACCCGGCAGGGCACGGCCAAACCATGCATCACCTGCGCCTGATTGAAGAGGCGGCCTCCGAACTGCTCCACCATGGCCTGCATACCCAGGCACACACCCAGCATCGGGTGGCTGCGGTGCAGGTGTTCCAGCACGGACATCATCACCCCGGCCTCCTGCGGCAGTCCCGGTCCCGGTGAAAGAACGATGCGGTCGTAGCGGGCCGCCTCCTCCACTGTGATGGAGTCGTTGCGCCGCACATCCACCTGCGCGTGCTGGACCAACAGATGCTGCAGGTTCCACGTGAAGCTGTCGCGGTTATCAAGGAGAAGGATGCGCATCATTATTCACCGGCATGATCTACGCAGTGGAACACGGTCACACGCGCGTGAGGCCCGGCAGATCCACTGATCATGGTATCGGCCGCTGTGAAGTACGTTCATTTCCAGACGGCTCGGACCACTGTCCATCGCACATGCCATGCCCTTCGAATATGCGAACCATGGCGGAGCAAAGCCGCGGGAACGGATCGCAAAGGTACCGGGCGACCTCGGACGGACGAGGCTCTTGCGGGCTGGACGGAAGTACCTACCTTGGTTGGATCACCGAACACCACCTCACATGAACCGGACCCTTACGCTACTGATGACCGCCTGCATGGCCCTGCCGTTATCCGCCGCCACCGGTGGGCCCGATACCTATGGCTACACCTGGATCGACAGCAACGAACCCGGCGGGCCTGTCTTCGATTGGATCGACATCAGCCTCACCGGGCAGACCATCACCGGACTGGCCGATGACAACCTGGTGGGGCCCTTCGTCATGCAGACCGACATGCCGTTCTATTGGTACATGCGCAAATTCGTCTGGATCGGCAGCAATGGCTACATCGCCTTCAACGGCAATGGCAACATGGCCTCGCCCTTCCCCACCATACCCAGTGCGACCGGCGTGAACGACTTCGTGGCCGCGCTGACCGCCGACCTCAACTTCTCCGGCGCGGGCAACAATGGTCGCTGCTATTTCTACGACGCCATCGATGTCACCATCATCAGCTATGTGTCCGTGCCGTTCTGGTCGCCTACGGCCCCCGGATACACCGGTAGCAACACCTTCCAGATCATCCTGGACAAGCAGGACAGCAGCATCACCGTGCAGGTGTTGGAACAAAGCGGGCTTACGCTCAACAATGACCTCCTCATCGGCATCGAGAGCGTGGCGGGGACGATCGGTCTGCAGCACTCTGCCGATGTGTACCCGCTCGCGAACTATGCGATCCGCTTCGAGATGCCACCAACAGCGCTGCTGGAGGTGAACGATGGCGCCGCGAACTGGGTGGGCGCCCCAGGCTCCGGCGGCATCTTCCGCTCGCGCAACGGCAGCCCGGTGGACCTGGTCGCCAACGGACTGAACACGGGCAACACCACGTTGCAGGGCATGCTGATACAAGGGGCCGTGCTCAACGCCACCGGCACCGTGCTGAGCACCTTCGAGCAGAGCGTGGGCAACCTCGTTCCCAGCGACGACACCACCGTGACCTTCCCCAACGCGCTCACCCCCACCACTGCCGGCACCTTCCGCTTCCGCAATACCGTGGGCAATGTGGCCAACGACCTTGCCGCGGACAACAATGTCCGGGTCCAGGAAGTGGTCATCGTGGATACCACCACCGCCACCCATGACCTGCGCTATCACGGGGCCACGGACGACGGCATCGGGCTGAGCTGGAACGGGGGCAACGGTGGCGTGGGCGTATACATCATCCCGCCCTACCATCCGGCCCGCATCATCGCCACCACCGTGCGCATCGTCAACAATGCCACCACCACACCGTTCACCATGAAGCTGTATGCGGATGACGGCCCCGATAACAGCCCGGGCACGCTGCTGGACAGTGTCCTCGTGGAGGGCGCCAACGCCGGGCCCGGCGACAAGGTCATTCCCCTGAGCGCACCCCTCCAGCTGACCAGCGGTGGTGTGTACGTGCAGTGGTACATGCTCGGTGCCAACATCACCATCGCGGAGGACATCACACCGCCGTTCTCCCGCCGCACCTTCGAGGTGTTGGATGGTACGTGGGCACCGTACCGGGATGCCGACGTCAGCGACTTCCACCTCGGTCTTCGCCTGGAGCAACTGCCGGTCCATGATGTCAGCTGCACCGGCTTCTTCGGATTGAGCGATGGGCAGACGGTGGCCAGCTCCACGGCGGTGCGCGTGTGGCTGCGCAACGATGGCAACCAGCCGCTGACCGGCTTCCCCATCAAGTACCAGCAGGGCGTGGGGGCCGTGGTGACCCAGACCTTCAATGGCACGCTCACCGTCGGCGAAGAGGAGCTCTTCACATTCAGTACGGCATTCCTGCCCAACAGCGATGGGGAGGCGCCGCTCTGCGCCTGGGCCGAGGTGGACGGCGACCTGAACACAGGGAACGACACCGCGTGCGTGGACCTCGTGACCTGGGTGGGTGTGGATGAACTGCTGCCGGCCGAACTGCACCTTGCGCCCAATCCTGCCCACGGACGCGTGCTGCTCCAGGACGTGGATGCCGGTGCGGTGGAGGTGCGTTTGGTGGATGCCCAGGGACGCATCGTCCGCGAACACCGCCTCGCCCATGGTGGCGGCGATCTGCCGCTCGACATCGCGGGTCTCGCGGCCGGTGGTTATCACCTGCACCTGCGGGTGAACGACCAGCTCCATCGGGCGCAGCTCATGGTGCAGCCCTGACCACTTCCGCCACAGGGGTTACTTTTGGGCGCCCTTCCCACCCGGGGAGGGCGCTCATCGTTGCACATGTCCAAGATCCCCACCCCGCTGCTCATCATCTGGAACATCCTGCTCACCGCCGGCCTTGCGTGGGCGCTGTGGCCCGCCCCCACGGTGGAACACGATGCCGGAGCGGCGGACGGACAGGACGCAACGACCAACGATGTGCCGGTCATCACGCCCACCTTCTCTGCGGACAGCCTGCATGGTGCCGTGGCACGCATCGCCTACTTCCACATGGACAGTGTGAAGGAGCGATACGACCTCATCAAGGAAAAGGATGACAGCTTCAAGCGGGAGGGCAAGCGCTTGGAAACGAACCTGCAGGGGGAACTCGCCCGGGCACAGGCGCGCTACGAGGAGCTGATGAAGAAGGACCACACCTACAGCACCCAGGCGGAGCTGAAACAGGATGAGGCCGAGCTTCAGGGTCTGATGGGACGTATCCAGCAACTACAGGCTCAGGGAGAGGAACGCCTGATGCGCCTGGAGGCGGAGATGCTCCAGGAGATCACCGGTGAGATCCAGGCATTCCTGGAAGACTACAACAGGCAGGCAGGCTTCGACTACATCTACAGCATCCAGAGCGGTGGTCAGATCTGGGTGGGGGACCATGCCCTGAACATCACCAGCGACATGGTGAACGGACTTAATGCACGCCACCGCGCCGGTCGGAAAGCCACGGGCAAGTGACCATGGACCTCCTCGCCCACCGCAAACAGGATAATGCTGCGGCCTATGTGATCAGCATGTGGCACCTGGAGGACCTGCTGCGCGCCAATGACCTCGATCTCCATCGCGTGGTGGACCAGTTGGTGCAGCCCATGGACGCCGACCCGCACACCAAGGCTGCTGTGGCCACCTGGTATGCCGGGCTCATTGACCGCATGAAGGCGGAGGAGATCACCCGCCATGGTCACCTTGCGGAAGTGGACGAAGTGGTGAACGAGCTGGAGTTCCTGCACACCTCGCTGGTGGAGGTCATCAACGACGAGACCTACGACCAGCTATTCCAACGCGCACGGCCCGCCATCCGTGACCTGCAGGAAAAGGCCGGCGAGGAAGCCGTGGGGACCGTGGAGACCGCCCTCACCGCGATCTACGGCGTGATGGTGCTGCGCGCCGCCGGCAAACCGGTGAGCGAAGGGACCGCCACGGCCGAACAGCTCATCCGGCGCATGCTCGAGCACCTCAGCGAGCACTACCGCCAGATGCGGAAGCTGCCCGGGGTCTCCCTCAATTGACCGATCCGGCACAGCGCTTGCCCGATGTCCTGCGTGAACCGCGTCCCTCTCCTGCTCACGCTCGCCTGCTGTGCGTGGCTGCAGCCTGCACTGGCACAGGACAATGCCGGTGGGCGGGTGGAGATCCGCAGCGCCGACACCTGGGAATACGATGATGCCATCGCTCCCGGGGCACAGCGCCTGAAAGGCAACGTACAATTCGCCCATGGCGATGCGCTGATGCGCTGCGACAGTGCCTACCTCTTCGAGGACCAGCGCATTGAAGCCTTCAGCCGGATCACCGTGCAGCAGGGCGACAGCCTCTTCATGCAGGGTGACCGCCTCGACTACAAGGGCAGCGATCGCACCGCACGCATCGAGGGCAACGTGCTTCTCCGCGACCGGTCCATGACCCTGGAGACACCGGCCCTGGACTACGACCTGCGCAACAAGCGGGGCCACTATGTCCAGGGCGGGCGCATCACCTCCACCGATGGATCGGTGCTCACCAGCGATGTGGGGGTCTACCTGGCAGGTCCCCGCCTGTTCCAGTTCAGCCGCAACGTGCGCAGCGACCACCCCGAACGCAGCATCGTGTGCGACACCATGCACTACGCACCGGGGACGAGCAGCGTGTATTTCTTCGGCCCCAGCATCATCACCATCAAGCGCGACAGCACCGTGATCCGCACCACCCGCGGCAGCTTCGATACCGCCAACGACCGTGCGCTCTTCAGCCGCCGCTCCAGTGTGGCTACCAAGGGACGCCAGCTCGAAGGGGACAGCCTGGACTACGACAAGCGGCGCGGGATGGGCCGTGCCTGGGGGCATGTGCAACTGACCGACACCGCCGCGGACATGATCACCCGCGGTGACCATGGCACCTATGCCGAGCAACGGGATGAGGCCATTGTGACCGGCAGGGCCGAGCTGATCTTCCTGCTCGGCGAGGACTCCCTGTTCCTCCATGCCGATTCGCTCATCGCACGGCCCGACAGCAGTGGAGGCCCTCGTCGCGTGACCGCGCGGCGCGGGGTGCGCTTTTACAAAAGCGACCTGCAGGGCACCTGTGACACGCTCATCTACAGCGAAGCCGACAGCCTCATCCGCATGTTCCACAGGCCCGTGCTCTGGTCGGGTGATGACCAGATCACCGGAAGGCACCTGCGCATCCAGCTGCGCGACGGGTCGGTTCACCGGCTCTACGCCGAACAGGACTGCTTCCTCATGAGCCAGGTGGACAGCAGCCATTACGATCAGGTGACCGGCACGGAGATGACCGGGTACTTCGTCAACAACGACCTGCACCGGCTCCTGGTGGAGGGCAATGCACGCACCATCTACTTCGCACTCGAAGGGGAAACGGAGGAAGAGCGCCGCATCACCGCAGTGAACAGGGCCGATTGCAGCCGCATTGCCGTGGGGATGCGGGACGGGGAGGCCAATACCATCACCTTCATGGAACAGCCGGACGCCACGCTCTACCCCTTGGAGCAGGTGCCTGCGGAAGAGTTGCGCATGCAGGGCTCGGATTGGCGTGCCATCGAGCGGCCCGCTGACCGCGCCGACATTTTCCGGAAGGTCACGGAATGAAGCGCGCTCCGGTGCGCACGTCCTCGGGCAGGGTTCCCCCGTCCGTGATCGTGGAACCGCCGTCCACCTCCCGATCGCGCCCGTTGTCGGCGAAACTGTTGCGATAGAGCAGCACACGGCTGCCCCCCCGCAAGGTGCCTTCGCTGCG
>CAYZBO010000030.1:14004-20755 GCA_964476665.1 uncultured Chryseobacterium sp.
AACTGTTGCGATAGAGCAGCACACGGCTGCCCCCCCGCAAGGTGCCTTCGCTGCGAACGCTGAACACAAGGTCGTTGCCGCGGAAGCGCACATCATCGGCATACACCGTTGCACCGTCGCCGACCTTCATGGCTGTGGCGCAGCCTTCGATCGTACTGCCGAGCATCAGCACCTGGGCGGCACTGTTGCAGGTGAGGCCCGCTCCCGACTGTGCCACAAAGGCACCGCCCTCCACACGCACGCGTCCACCCTCCACCAGCACGCCACCCGCTGCCCGCCCGCGCGTGGCACCGCGCACGAGCACATCCTTCACCAGCGCCTTTGTTTGTGTGAGCCGGATGGTGCCGCCCTGCAACACCCCGCCAAGCAGTTCCACATCACCGCCCACCGCATGCACCAGCGTGACACCGGGAGCGCCATCCAACATGCAGCCTTCCGCACGCACCTTCGCCGCGCCCTGCAACCGCACCAAGGTTCCACCGGCACGGGCACCGCTCATCTGCAAGCCGCTGAGCAGAACGGTATCGCGGCCACTGGCGATCACCTCCAGTCCGTTGTGCTGCACCTCCCTTGCAGCAGGGCGGATGAACACGGGATTGAGCTTGGTGCCCCGCACCTCCAAGGGCCCGCGCACCTGCAGCTGTGCATCCGCCCCCAGTTCGATCCGGGCGCCCGGTAGCAGGATGACCCGGTGCCCCTGTGGGAAGCGGATCGCTCCATCGATCCGGTATTTCCCGCGGGGAAAGACCACACTATCGCCCTGGACCACCAGCTTGGTCGTTCGTTCGAGCTCGGCCAGGGCATCCGCTTCCACCACCCCGGTAGCCGACGCCAACGGCTGCTCCTGTCCGGCCAGCAATGCGTATCCCGGCCATGGCTCCACTGGAAGCCCCAGGCGACCGACCAGTTCACGGTCCTGCAGGGAACGCAGCAATTCATCGATGAGCGCCTCCGCACGCGCCATGTGTACATGCACCGCTTCACCGGCATGCAGCACCGGCACCCACGTGGCCGCCACCAGCAGGAGCCGCTCACGCAGTTCGCCGCGCTTGGTGGTCAGCCGGTCCTGGGCGGCGCGGAACGAACGCATGAACGGCTCGGTCCCCACCAAGTCCGTCACCGGGCCGCTGCGCATCGTACGCGCCGGACCGCGCTGGTCGGGCCGCGGCGCACGGTACACGGGTATGAGCTGCTGTTCCGTGACCATGTACGCGGCGGGATGCTCACCGCCCCAGGGATCGCGCGGTGCGGCGAGTGAACGGAGCAATGCCCATGGGGCCCACAGCGCCGGGGCCACCGCATCCGCATGCTGTCCAGCCCCGCTCCACAACGCGCGCAACCCGGCGTTCGCCAGGCTGTCCCCCTTCACGTGCGGCACCAGGTCATGGCCCAGGCGCGGGTCGAACACCAGGTCAACGGCCGTGGCACCCGATACGCCATGGCGCGCGAGGAAGTGGCCGTCCGGCACCTCCTCCTTCACATGGATGCCCAGGTCCTTTCCGCAGGAGATCACGCGGACCAGGGCGAGCTCCGGGGCGAGCATGTCCAGCTCCGTGGCCAGCAGCTGCACGAAGCGGGCGCGCAACAGCTCCTCCGTGGCGGGGCGCAGGGTGAACGAGCGCTGCCCACGCAGTTCCGATCCCGGACGCAGCCGCACGTGCAGCCCATCCGCTGCGCTGCGCAGCGGCCGCACTTCCACACTGTCGCCGAAGCCGGTCGTCTCCATCCAGCGCGTATCCCGACCGCGTCCACGATCATCCGGCCAGCAACTGCCGCTGCGCCGGGTGGGGCCGAGGTACAACACGGGCACCCGGACACTGTCCTTCGCCGCGAGCGGAAGAGCGGCGACCGCGGCATACGCGTCCACCTCGGAACGCTCCACCCCGAAGGGCCAGCGCCCTGCCAGCCGACGCGGGTCCACGAAATGGAACACGGCCCACGCACCACCGATCACCAGCACAAGGGACACGATCCATGCCCGCAAACCGATGGGCCGCTGTTCACTCGACCGGCGCATGGGTGATGGCATTGGTGATCCGGACGGATGCCGGGATGGACGGAACGAACGTGAGGGTGGCCTCCAGCGGCTCCACCTTGAACTGCTGGTCCTGCTGGTAGATGTCGGGCTGCGGGCTGCTGTGCGTCACGTTCCGGTAGATCACGGCCCGGTGGTACCCGTCCTGCTCGGTGCTATGGAGCGGTGCTCCGTTCAGCAGGACCGCCACCTGCGTGCTGTCATTTGCCGCCCAGCTCAGCTCCAGGGGGCACTCATCCGCGGTGGCCAGCACCAGCTCGTTGCCACGGCGCTGAACGTTCACGCGGCACTGCTCCAGTCGTGACAACAGGCCATCCCAATACGTGCTCACACGCTGCTGCATGCCCTGCCCGGAACGGATGGCATGGAGGATGGAATACCGATGCACATCCTCCGCCCTCAGTGTCACGTTCGCGAACTTGTTGCGGTCCGCCAGCAGATGCGGACGCACACGGTCCTGCACTTCGTCCCATCTGGCCCGGAAGAGCCCGTTGCGTTGCAGCTCCTTCAACGCTTCCCATGCCAACCGATCGCGCTGCAGTCTCCACTGCGGAACCTGGAGCACCCGGTAGGCGAGCGCATCGTGGATGAAGTAGCGGGGAGCACCGGCCTGTTCGTACATGAGCAAGGCATCCCACAGCACCGGAACGAAGCGTCCGTCCTTCGGGTCCAGCACAAGGAACTGGTTGTGGTATTGATCGATGTGCGAGGTGTTCACCACCCACAGCGCCGCCAGGTAGCGCAGGTAGATGTCCATGTTCAGGAGCCGGGCGATGCTGTCCGCCCTGGCCTCCATGCTCAGGCCATGATCGTTGACGACCCGTACCAACGCGCTCAATTGTGCGTGTGCCTTGGTGGAGTCCGCGCGCCCCACGTACTGCCAATGGCCCGCGCTCTGCCACAGCAGGTTCCGTGCACCCAGCGTGCGGTCCCGTACCGGGCCGAAGTCCCCCTTGTACACCGCCACCCGGTCGTCCGAAAGGCCGCGTGTACGCAGGAAGTCATCCCCAGGCTGTTCGTAGAGTTCCATCACCCCCCACGCTTTGCCGTTCACCTCCACCCGCACCAGCTCATCGTGCGGCACCGGCACGCCCATCCGGCCACCGATCCACAGGCCCAGGTGATTGTTGAGCATGTTGAACGACTTCGGATTGATCACGTTCACCTTGCGGTACGGGAACTGTGGCGGTGGATCGCGGAAGGTCAGCCGGAACGAGCGCTTCTCCCCCAGGAAGTGGGATGGCGTGAGCGCCCCCCGGTACCGGAACCGGGCTGGATACTCCACCCCGTCAATGTCCACGGTGGAACGGATGTTGGTGCCACCGCTCCAGGGCAGGTCGCTGTTCAAGCTGTCCAGCGCAGCGGGCGACACCGTGATGGAGAGCAGCGGAAGCCCCCATTCGGGGTGCCCTTCGTACAGGTCATCCACCAATGTGGACGTGATGGAGGCCAGCGCAATGGATGCCGCACGTCCAGGGCCCAGCAGTGCGGCGAACACCACCGTGATCGCAAGCAGTGCAACGGCCACCATCCAGGCACCTGCTCCGCCCGATGTCCGCCTGCCGCTCATCGCCGTTGACCTGGACTGAGCAGAAGCGCGAGGAAGGACAGCAGCACGAACAGCAGGGCGCTCAGATGCAGGTGCAGACCCAACAGCGTGGCGGCGATGCCCAGCAACCACCACAGGCCCAGAGGGCGGACCATCCGGGACAAGGCACCCGCCACCAGCACGGCCGCCGCCACCACCAGGGCCGCATATCCATCAGCCTGCATGGAGCGCAACAGGAGCACCACGCCGTAGGAGCCCAACAACATCGCCACATTGATCGCCGGCCCGCGGTCCGCTGGCCGCAAGGCACGACCCCATGCCCAACCCAGCAGCAGCACCACCAGGAACAGCACGCCGAACAGGGACAACAGTTCCACCCAGCCGTGGAACAAGGCACCCAGCCATCGATCGGAGGAGGTACGCATGGGTCGTGGTGGATCGCAAGTTGCCGACACCTGTGCAGCCCCCGACCATCACAAGCGCGGAGTTATCAAGGACCGATCGGTGATGACGTGCTGTGAGGCTCCGTATCCCCGGCGCTTCTTCGCGACCGCTTCGAACAGGCGCTCAGAGGAAGCGCTCCATCCAGCTGGTGCGCAGGGGCACCTTGAAGCGTTCACGCAGTTCGCCGACCGTGCTCACCAGATCATCGAACACTGGGGTGTCACCGGTGATCGCGCCGTCCTTCAACAGGCCCGCCAACTGCTGCAGCCGGGCACTGTGTACCTGGCCGTCCACTTCGTAGGCCACCACCATGCGGTCCGTGAGCATCACACGCAGGTCGTGCTCCAGGGCCTTGATGAACGCGATGCTCTTGTCGATGCTGCAGCCGCTCGCCCTGGCCTGTTCCTCATCCACGGAGATCACCACGTAGCGGTCGATCACCACATCCACACACGCATCGAGCGGTGCCTTGTGCGCCGACCAACCGGCGGTGAAGACCGCACCGCGCTCGCGCACCAGCCGCTGTTCGGCCTGGCTCAGCGCGCGCGGGGCCTTGTACAACCATACCCGTGCATGGGCAGGCATGTCGTGGATGGTGCGGATCGGGCTGCTCGTTTCCATGGCACAAATATTCAACGCAAGTTGCAGACGGACGGTTCACCTGTGTGACGGACCGCGACGCGTTACCCCTTACTTCGCAGACATCATGCCAACCTACGCCCCCTTTCGTACGGCCTGTACGGTCGCCGCGCTGACCACCCTGCCGCTGATGGCCCAGGAGCAGGCCCTATGGCTCCGCCAGCCCGCCATCTCGCCCGATGGCAGCACCATCGTCTTCTGCCATCATGGCGATCTGTGGAGCGTGCCCGCCGCAGGCGGTGACGCCAGGCCCCTCACCACCACCGAGGCCCACGAGACAGCGCCGGTGTGGTCCCGCGACGGTCAGTTCATCGCCTTCGCCAGCGACCGGGCCGGCAACTACGACGTGTACCTCATGCCCAGCGGCGGCGGGCCTTCCACACGGCTCACCTACCACAGCGCGGGCGACATCCCCACCGACTTCACGCCCGATGGTGCTGCGGTCATCTTCTCCAGCGCGCGCCTCGATGCCGCCGCCAACCGGCAATTCCCGTCCGGTGGCATGAGCGAGCTCTACAGCGTGTCGGTGAAGGGTGGAAAGGCCCGCCAGGTGCTCACCACACCGGCCAACCGCGCCCGCTTCACCCCCAACGGGAACATGCTGGTCTTCCACGACTGGAAAGGCTACGAGGATGAGCACCGCAAGCACCACCGCTCTTCGGTGACACGCGACGTGTGGAGCTACGACCTCAACACCGGCACCTACAAGCAGCTCACCCGCTTCGAGGGCGAGGACCGCGATCCAGTGGTAAGCCCCGACGGCCGAACGCTCTACTACCTCAGCGAAAGCGGCGTGGGTCAGGTGGCTGGCGGCGAAGGCTTCAATGTCCATAAAATGAGCATTGAAGGTGGCACACCATCGCAGGTCACCTTCCTGAAGCACCATCCCGTGCGCCACCTGTCCATCGCCAACAACGGCACGCTCTGCTTCAGTCATCACGGCACCATCCACACCGCCATCGACGGTGATGAGCCGCGCCCGGTGAAGGTGCGCATCGCCGTGGACGCGCGCCACCTGCCCGAACGAACGGTGCCGGTGAACGGTCAGGTGAGCGAGTTCGCCGTGGCGCCCTCCGGCAAGGAGGTCGCCTTCATCCACCGCGGCGAGGTGTTCGTCACATCCGTGAAGGAGGGCACCACGCGCCGCATCACCAACACGCCGGAACAGGAGCGTAACGTGAGCTTCAGCCCGGACGGCCGCACCCTGCTCTACGCCACCGAGCGCAACGGAAGCTGGGACCTGTACACCAGCACCATCAGCCGCAAGGAGGAACCTTACTTCTTCAACGCCACCGTGCTCGAGGAGAAGCCGCTGCTCACCACCCCGGCCGAAGAGTTCCAACCCGCCTACGCGCCCAATGGCAAGGAAGTGGCCTTTCTGGAGGAACGCACCACCCTGCGCGTGATGGACCTGGCCACCAAGGCCGTGCGCACCGTATTGCCCGGCGACCGCAACTACAGCTACAGCGACGGCGACCAGCACTACGAGTGGTCCCCGGACAGCCGCTGGCTGCTCGTGAACTTCCTCCACCGTGCGCAATGGATCGGCCAGGCCGGTCTGGTCAGTGCCAAAGGCGACCAGGAGGTGAAGGATCTTTCCATGAGCGGCTACGGTCACTACGGTCCCAGCTGGACCATGGGCGGCAAGGCCATGCTCACCCTCAGCAGCCGCGACGGCATGAAGAACCACGCCAGCTGGGGTGCACAGAGCGACATCTACGCCACCTTCTTCACCCAGGAAGCCTTCGACCGCTTCAACCTCAGCAAGGAGGAATTCGACCTGCTCAAGGAGCAGGAGGAGGAGAAGAAGAAGGGTGAGGAGGACAAGGGCGACAAAGCGGACAAGAGCAAGGACAAGAAGGGGAAGGACGAGAAGAAGGACGATGTGGAGCCGCTGCGGATCGACCTGGCGCACATCACCGACCGCCGCGCTCGCCTCACCATCCATTCATCGGACCTGGGCGGAGCCGTTCTCAGCAAGGATGGCGAGAAGCTGTACTACCTCGCCAGCTTCGAAAAGGGATACGACCTCTGGGTGACGGAGCTCCGCACGAAGGAGACCAAGATCGCCACCAAGCTGGGTG
>CAYZBO010000030.1:20855-22847 GCA_964476665.1 uncultured Chryseobacterium sp.
CTCTGGGTGACGGAGCTCCGCACGAAGGAGACCAAGATCGCCACCAAGCTGGGTGCGGACTGGGCCACCAACCTCATCATCGACAAGGAAGGCAAGAACCTGTTCTTCCTCCGCGATGGTGGCATCGGCCGCTTCGACCTGGAGAAGAACGAAGCCGCCGGGGTGTCCATCAGCGGCGAGATGACGCTCACCGAAGCCGCTGAACGCGCCTACCTCTTCGAACACGTGTGGCGCCAGGTGAAGAAGAAGTTCTACGATCCCGCGCTGCATGGCGTGGACTGGGACTTCTACAAGGCCGAGTACCTCCGCGTGCTGCCCGGGGTGGACAATGCGCGCGACTGCGCCGAACTCTTCAGTGAACTGCTCGGTGAGCTCAATGCCTCGCACACCGGATCGGGGTACCGCTCCAGCATGCCGACACCCGACATCACCGCCTCCCTGGGCCTGCTCTACACCAACGACCAAGGGCCCGGGCTCACCGTGGCGGAAGTGCTGAAGAAGGGCCCCTGCGTGAAGGAAGATTCGCGCATCAAGCCCGGGGTGGTCATCGAACGCATCGACGGGCAGGTGCTCACGGCGGAGGAAGACCCCAGCCGCCACCTGAACCGCAAGGCCGGAAAGCCCACCCTCCTCTCCCTCCATGATCCAGCCTCCAAGGAACGCTGGGAAGAGACCGTGAAGCCCATCGGGCCGGGTGAGGAATCCCAATTGCTCTACGAGCGCTGGGTGGAACGGTCGCGTGCGCTGGTGGACAGCCTCAGTGGCGGAAAGCTCGGCTACGTGCATGTGCGCAGCATGGGCGACCAGAGCTTCCGCACTGTGTACGACGAGGCGCTCGGCCGCTACCACGACAAACAGGGGCTGGTGGTGGACACCCGCTTCAATGGCGGTGGATGGCTGCACGATGACCTGGCCACCTTCCTCAGTGGCAAGACCTACATGCGCATTGAACCGCGCGGACAAGAACTCGGCACCGAGCCCCAGTTCAAATGGCAGCGCAGGAGCGTGGTGGTGATGAGCGAGAGCAACTACAGTGATGCGCACCTCTTCCCCGTCACCTACCGCGCCCTCGGCATCGGCAAGCTGGTGGGCATGCCCGTGCCCGGCACCGGCACCGCCGTGTGGTGGGAGGGGCTCCAGAACGGCATGTGGTTCGGCATCCCCCAGGTGGGTATGATCGATAACGAGGGACGCTTCATGGAGAACACCCAGCTGGAACCCGATGTGAAGGTGCCCAATGAGCCGGGCCTCGTGTCCAAGGGACGCGACCAGCAGTTGGAGGAAGCCGTGAAGGTGCTCCTCGCTCCGTAACACACGGTCGTCCACCAATGAACAAGCCCCGCCCCCGAGACTTCGGGTTGGCGGGGCTTGTCGTTGTGCCAGGGACCTCGCTTACCGCGCCACGCTCACCTGGCGACGCAGCAAGGAGGTTCCATCCGTGCTTACCACGCTGAGCACATAGGTACCCACCGGCAACTCGGTCACTGAAAGAACGGCGTTGCCACCGTCCACCAACAAGGATCGATCGAGCACCAGCTTGCCCACGGCATCGAAGAGCTGTGCGCGCTGCACGCCGCGCAGATCACCACGCAGTTCCAACACATCCGTGGCAGGCTGGGGCGCGATGACCAGCGCAGCGGCATTGGCACCGGTGATGTCCGTGGAGACCACCGTGATCGGCTCCGACGCGAGCAGGCAGTTCGGTCCCAGGTTCGCCACTACGTAATAAGAACCCTCTTCCAACGCCTCGTAGGACTGTTCGGTCGCGTCCGGAATGGCCACTCCGTTCAGGTACCACTGCCAGGAGTCGGCTTCGCTCGCCGTGAGGACCGCACCATCTTCCGTGATCGTCGGCTGCTCGCTCTCGCACACATCCTTCAAGCGGTACAGGATGCCATTGCTCTCGTTGCCGGCGAACAGCTCCAGGGCCGCGTTCTCGCCGATGCAGGTGAAGCCGAACTGGCCGGAGGCGAGCACCTGCTGGGGCACCCA
>CAYZBO010000030.1:22947-25758 GCA_964476665.1 uncultured Chryseobacterium sp.
GGCCAGTAGTCCACCTCTTCCCAGGCGTTCTGGCCCACATCACCGATCCACAGGTCCCCGTTCTGGGCGTCGAAGCCGAAGCGCCAGGGATTGCGAAGGCCCCAGGCCCAGATCTCCGGAAGTGCCGTGGAGACGCCCACGAAGGGGTTGTCGGCCGGCACCGTGTAGCCCTGCTCCCCGCTCACATCGATGCGGATCATGTCCCCCAGCGGGTCGGTCAGGTCCTGTGCGTTGTTCTGCGGGTCGTTGGCACTGCCACCGTCCCCGAAGCCCACATACAGCATGCCGTCAGCACCGAAGTCAAGGTCACCACCATTGTGGTTGGTGAAGGGCTGGGGCCAGCTGAAGAGGATCTCCTCGCTGTTGGGGTCCGCCACATCGGGGTCCGCGGTGACGGTGAACCGCGACACGCGCGTGGTGCCTGCGCCGGAGCCGGTGGTGTAGTTCACATAGAAGCGGCCGTTCTCCGTGTAGCCGGGATCGAAGGCCAGGCCCAGCAACCCCTGCTCGTTGCCCGTATCGTTCACACGCGCCTGGATGTCCAGGAACGGCGTGGGCAGCACCGTGCCGTCGGGCTGCACGATCCGGATCACGCCCGGCTGCAACACCGCGAACAAGCGTTCGTCGCCCATGTGCGCGATGTCCACGATGCCCGAAAGACCCGTTGCAAAGGTCTCCAGTTCCAGGCTCAGCGGGCTTTGTGCCGCCGCTGGCAGGCAGGCGCCGAGCAGGGCGCCAAAGAGGTAGGTTCTCATCATCCTTCAGGTCAGGTTTCAAGCAAACATAGGCACCCCCGCCCCAGGCCAATGGTTCATTCGACCAAGGGCTACCTTTGCAAGCCTGATCGGACGGCCCTGCCGCTCCAGCTCATCCACGCACTTCGCGCAGCCCGCAATCATGTCCGCCCTCCACGAGATCGAACGTCGGCGAACCTTCGCCATCATCAGTCACCCCGACGCCGGCAAGACCACCCTCACCGAGAAATTCCTGCTCTATGGAGGGGCCATCCAGACCGCCGGGGCCGTGAAGAGCAACAAGATCCGCCGGGGCGCCACCAGCGACTTCATGGAGATCGAACGCCAACGTGGCATCTCCGTCACCACCTCGGTGATGACCTTCGACTACGGCGACAAGCTCATCAACCTGCTCGATACGCCCGGTCACCGCGACTTCGCCGAGGACACCTACCGCACCCTCACCGCCGTGGACAGCGTGATCCTGGTGATCGACTGCGTGAAGGGCGTCGAGGCCCAGACCGAACGGCTCATGGAGGTGTGCCGCATGCGCAACACACCCGTGATCGTCTTCATCAACAAGCTCGACCTCGAAGGACAGGACCCTTTCGACCTGCTCGATGAGCTGGAGGAGAAGCTCTCCATCAAGGTGCGCCCCCTCAGCTGGCCCGTGGGCATCGGCGCCACCTTCCAGGGCGTGTACGACATCTACAGCAAGGGCCTGCGCCTCTTCGACCCCGGCAAGACCCGCGTGGAACAGAGCGCCGTGCAGATCGAGGACCTCAGCGATGCCCGCCTCGATGCCGAACTGGGTGCCGACCCCGCCGCCAAGCTGCGCGAGGACATCGACCTCATTGAAGGCGTGTACGACCCCTTCGATGTGGCCGCCTACAGGTCCGCCCGCATCGCTCCGGTGTTCTTCGGCAGCGCCTTCAACAACTTCGGCGTGAAGGAGATCCTCGACGCCTTCGTCACCATCGCACCGCCACCAGGTCCACGCCCCACCGACCAGGGCGATGTCTCCCCACTGGACCCCAAGTTCAGCGGCTTCGTCTTCAAGATCCACGCCAACCTCGACCCCAACCACCGCGACCGCATCGCCTTCATCCGCGTGTGCTCCGGACGCTTCCAGCGCAATACGTACTACCACCACGTGCGGCTGGACAAGCAACTGCGCTTCGCCACCCCCACCAACTTCCTCGCCGCACAGAAGACCATCGTGGACGAGGCCTGGCCCGGCGATGTCATCGGCCTCTTCGATACCGGCAACTTCAAGATCGGCGATACCCTCACCGAGGGCGCCCGCTTCAACTTCCGCGGCATCCCCGCCTTCTCCCCCGAGCTCTTCCGCGAACTGGTGAACCAGGACCCCATGAAGACCAAGCAGCTCGACAAGGGCATCCGCCAGCTCACCGACGAGGGCGTGGCGCAGCTCTTCACCCAACAGCCCGGCAACAAGAAGATCGTGGGCTGTGTGGGCGAACTGCAGTTCGAGGTGATCGCGTACCGACTGGAGCACGAATACGGGGCCAAATGCGCCTTCCAGGGCATCCCTGCCTACAAGGCCTGTTGGATGACCACCACCGACCAGGAAGAGCTCGATCGCTTCATCCGTGCCAAGGCCCAGCAGATCGTGTACGACAAGGACGAGAACCCGGTGTTCATGGCCCCCAGCGCCTATATGCTCGACCTCGAGCGGCGCAACAACCCCGCCATCAGCTTCCACACCACCAGCGAGTTCAAGACGGCCGTTCACGAATATTAACGGTGGGGCCGGCGGTCAACTGCCAACAGCCGATCGTCACTTTCCGGAACGGTCCTTGCAGAAGGCGCCGTGCCAGCGATCCTAATTTCGCGCCCATGATCCGCAGAACCTTCCTGACCGTCACCCTGCATGCCTGTGCACTGCTCGCCATCGCACAGCCCAAGCCCGAAGGCAACGCGCCGCGCCGCACCCTCGACGTGACCATCACAGGTTGCAGCAAGGACACCCTCTACCTGGCCAACTACTACGGCAACAAGCTCTACTACGCCGATACCGCCGTGGCCGACGCCAAGGGCCGCGCCGTGTTCAACA
>CAYZBO010000030.1:25858-29545 GCA_964476665.1 uncultured Chryseobacterium sp.
ATCCGCAAGCAACTGGAGGACCTCGACACCCGCGTGAAGACCTACCAGCGCGACCTCGTGAGCACCCACAAGGGACTGCTCGCCGCTGCGTTGGTGCATATGAGCATGGCCGTGGAACTGCCCGAGCCGCGCAAGGCCGACGGCTCCCTGGACAGCGCCGCTGCCTACTACCAGTACCGCGCACACTTCTGGGACCATTTCGACCTCACCGATGACCGGCTGGTGCGCGTGCCCGTGTTCGGCAACAAGTTCGAGGAGTGGATCTCCAAGGTGGTGCCCCAGGTGCCCGATACCATCACCCGCCTGGTGGATGAGCTGGTGGCCCGCACCGGCGAAGCGAAGGAAGTGTTCCGCTATATCGTGCACGGGGTCACCCACAAGTACGAGACCAGCGACATCATGGGCATGGATGCCGTGTTCGTGCACATGGCCCTCACCTACTACTGCCCGCGCAACGGCCAGCCCAACCGCGCGGACTGGATGGAGCAGGACAAGCTGGACAAACTCTGCGAACGCGCCCGCAAGATGTCGCCGCTCGTGCTCGGTCGCAAGGCGCCCTACCTCTGCCTCACCGACACCACCGAGGAGAAGTGGATCAATTTCCACGACCTGCCGCAGGACTACGTGGTGATCGTGTTCTGGGACCCCCACTGCGGCCACTGCAAGGAGGAACTGCCCGGCATGCACAAGGTGTACACCGAGAAGCTCAAGCCCATGGGCATCGAAGTGTTCGCAGTGGCCAAGGCCGTGGACGAGAGCCTCATGCGCGACTGGAAGAAGTTCATCCGCGAGAAGAAGCTCGATTGGGTGAACGTGGGCCTCACCAAGACCGTGTTCGAGAACGCCAAGAAGGATCCGCGCCAGTACATCCCCAAGTTCACCACGCTCGAAAGCCTCAACTACGCCGATACCTACGATGTGTACAGCACACCCAAGGTGTTCCTCGTGGACAAGGACCGCCGCTTCGCCGGCAAACAGCTGAGCGCCGACCAGATCGCCGACCTCGTGACCAAGCTGCGCGAACGGCAGGCGAAGAACTGATCGGTCTTCATCCAGGATGAGCCCCGGGGTGCACTGCGCTCCGGGGCTCTTCGTTCATGGCATGCCGTCATCACGCAACACGGTGCATGGCTGGTCCGATGAAAGGCTCAGCACTTCATACCGAAGCGCGCACGCGATCATGAACGGCCGTTCAAAGCAGCTTCAGAAGCACGCGCGAACAGCAACGGACCCGGTCATCGGAGGGACCTGTGAACCGTCCCATGATGACCGACCTTCGGGTACGACCAACTACAGGTCGCGCATGTCTGGATGGTCACGGGGGGGCAGGAGGTTCCAGCGAATGGGTACTGCTGATCGGGATGGGATGAGATGCCCTACCGAGACCCGCTACCCCAGGTCATCACCGGAACGCAGAACGTCATTCAAGCCGTGCTCATCGGCTTACATGCGCTGAGCGCGGCTTCCCACCTCGCTGTCACTCCGGCCCTGAGCCGAAGCCGCTATGATCTTCTTCTGGCATGAGCGGTCCCACCATCGTTCCTGTCCTAGGCCTCGGGAGTGAGCCTCCATGTGCGGCAGGCGGGCCAGAGGGTCTTTCCTGGCAGCCTATCTCCCGTCGGTAGGCAGGGGCGCGACTCCGGGTCAAGCCCGGAGTTACAACGCGCATAGCTGGACGCTATGTAAGGGTTGAATGGGGACGGGTGCCCAATTAGGCCCCGGCGAAGAACGAAGGATGATGTTGAATGGCTTCTACTCCCCTTCCGTCTCCTTGGTCCAGATCTGGCTGGTGATGCTCTGGCCGTTCTTGAAATAGAACGTGCCCCACTTGGCGATCACCTTGCTGTACTCGTCCGCCCGGTTGCCGTTCACCACCACCCGCCGGATGATGACCTTGTTGCCTTCGGTGTAGCTCTCCTCGGTGACCCCTTGCGGATACTCCATGGCCAGCTTGGAGCGCGTCTGGTCGGCGAAGGAACGGGGCTGCACCCGTGGCGTGTTGTCCAGGGCCTCCTTGGCGCGCTCGCGCTGGTCGGCCGCGGCCTGCTGGCGTGCTGCCTCGCGCGCCTGGGCGGTCTGCTTCTCCGCCTCCACCTGCTGCTGCTTCACAGCCAGCGAGGCATTGCCGCGCATCACCAACGAAGCGTTCGCCTCGCGCTGTGCATCCACCTGTTCCGCACGCTGCTGGCGCAGGGTGGCGCTCTGTTCCACGCGCTGTTCCTCGGCCCGCAGGATGCGCTCGGTGGAGGCCGTCACCTGACCCACCTGTTGCGTGTGACGCTCGGTCCAGGTGCGGTCGCGCTCCTGGATGCGCTCCTCCACCTGCTGGGTGCTCTCGTAGGTGGCCGAGCGTTTGTCGGCACTGGCCTCCTGGCGTTGCGCCTCCTGCTCGGCGATGCGTTCCTTCTGCCGGGCCATCTCCTCCGCGTTGCGCATGCGGTCCGCTTCGCTGCCCACGTACAGACCGGCACTGGCCTCCTGCAGGCGCTCCTTCTCGGTCATCGCACCATCGCGGCGTTCTGCGGCCGCCGTGGCATTGTCCTGCTCCTCGGCCTCCAGGTCGGAGCGGAACTTCTTTATGCGCTCGTACTTCTCGGCCTCCTCGCGCTCACGCAGGGCACGCAGGAAGCTCTCCGCCTCCTCTTCCTTGCGGGCGTCGATGGTGCTGCTGCTGCGTGGTTTGGTCTGCTCCTTCGCATCACGCGCCTTCTGCGCCGCCAGTTCCGCTTCCGCCCGCGCCCGCTCCTCCTCGGCCATCAGCTTGTCGATCTGGTCGATCTTGGCCAGCGGATAGGTCTCCTCGGGCTTCAGGTCGCTCGCTTGGGCATAGAGGCCACGCGCCTCGGTGTACGACTTCTTCGCCAGGGCCTCGTCCGCTGCCAGGATGGCCGCGCTGTACCGTTCCTCCAGCTCCTTGCGTGCCTCGCGGTCAGCACGTTCCCGCTCCTCTTCGCTCTGGCGCATGCGCGCCTCCTCCACCTCGCGGCGACGGCGCTCCTCCTCCGCGCGCAGCCGTTCCGCCTCGGCCGCCTCCGCCGCCAGACGTGCCGCCTCCGCCTCTTCCGCCTCACGCCGCTTGCGGTCCTCCTCCGCCCGGCGGCGCTCCTCCGCCAGCCGTTCCGCCTCACCCATCGCATCCTGCCGGCGTTGTAGTTCGGCATCGATCGCAGCGATACGCTCCGTGGGATAGGGCGCTCCAGGCTTCACGCCCAGCGCCTCGGTGAACTTGTCCCGGGCACGGTCCAGTTGGTCCTGCGAGAAGGCCAGATCGCCTGCCGCCACCAGTTCGCGGAACTGGCTCTCCAACGCCGCCGCATCGGCATCGCGCTTGCGCTGTTCCTCCGCCAACCGTGCCTGTTCGGCAGCGGCGAGCTCAGCGGCCAGGCGGTCCGCTTCGGCCTGCCGTGCACGTTCGGCCGCATCCTGTTCGGCCTTCAGCCGGTCGGCCTCCGCCTTGTCCGCCTGCTCCTTCAGCAAGCGCTCGATCTCTTCCAAACGCTGGGTGGGGTGCGCCTCGCCCGGCTTCACACCCAGCGCCTCACCATAGCTGGTGCGCGCCTCGTCGTAGCGCTTCGCCGTGAAGGCCTTGTCCGCCGCCGTGACCAGATCGGTGTAGCGCTTGTCCCGCTCCTGCTGTTCCCGCAGCAGCCGCTCCTCCTCGGCCTTGGCCTTGGCGGCCGCATCCAG
>CAYZBO010000030.1:29645-32781 GCA_964476665.1 uncultured Chryseobacterium sp.
TCCGCCTCGGCTACAAGGGCATTGTAGCGCGCATCGATCTCCGCCTGCCGCGCTTGTTCCGCCGCTTCCGCAGCACGACGGTCCGCCTCGGCGATGCGGTCCTTCGGGTACTGTTCCGCAGGCTTCACGCCGGAAGCCTCCGTGTACCTGGCCTTGGCGGTCGCCCAATCGGACTTGTCGAAGGCGGCATCGGCCGCACTGATCGCCGCCTGGTAGCGCGCGTCCAACTCCTGCTGCTTGCGCTCGTCCTCGGCGCGCTTGGCCTCCTCCTCCCGCTTGCGCGCCACGGCCGCCAGCTGGTCCTTCGGGTACTTCTCCGCTGGCTTCAGCCCGCTCGCCTCCGTGTACTTCTGTTCCGCCTCGTCCCAGCGCCCGCTGTTGAAGGCCCCGTCTGCGGCGGTGATGGCGGCCTGGTACTGGGCGTCAAGGGCCTTGGCCTGCTCCTCCTCTGCCGCCTTCTTCGCCAGCTCATCGCGCTTGCGCCCGATGGCGGCCAACTGGTCCTTGGGGTACTTCTCCTCCGGCTTCAACCCGGAAGCCTCGGTGTACCTGCCCTCCGCCTCGTCCAGCCGCTCGGCCTTGAACGCCGCATCCGCTGCGGTGATCGCGGCCTGGTACTTCTCCTGCAGCTCCTTCGCCAGGCGCTCCTCCTCCGCCTTCCGTGCGGCCTCATCGCGCTTGGTGGCAATGGCCGCGAGCTGGTCCTTGGGGTATTGCTCCTCCGGCTTCAGGCCCGAGGCCTCCGTGTACTTGCTCTGCGCCAGGTCCCAATTGGAGGCCTTGAAGGCCACGTCGGCCGCACCGATCGCCGCGAGGTACTTCTCCTGCAGCTCCTTGGCCTTGCGCTCCTCCTCCGCCTTCTTCGCCGCTTCGTCCTTCTTCACCGCGATGGCGGCCAGCTGGTCCTTCGGATACTTCTCCTCCGGCTTCAGCCCCACGGCTTCGTTGTACTTGGTGGTGGCCTGGTCCCAGCTCTCCGCCTTGAAGGCCGCATCAGCGGCCGCGATGGCCGCCTGGTACTTCTCCTGCAGCTCCTTCGCCTTGCGCTCCTCCTCCGCCTTCTTCGCCAGGTCGGCCAGGATGGTGTCGATCTCCTTCACCCGCGCCTTGGGATGCGCTTCGTCCTTCAGCTTCAACGCATCCTGGTACTTCGCCTTGGCCGTCTCGTACTCCTTCTTGCCGAACATCCCGTCCGCCTCCTTGATCAGTGCCGCGTAGTCCGCATCCAGCTTCTGGTCGCTCTGCTGCTGCTCCAGGCGCATGCGGGCATCGCTCAGCTTGGCGGTGGCCACCGGCTCGTTCGGCTTCAGCTCCAAGGCGCTCGTGAACTGCTCCACCGCCTTCTTGAAGTCACCCGCGGTCATCGCCGCACTGCCAGCGGCCATGGCCTTGGCGAACTCCGCCTCCGCATTGGCCTCGCGCTTCTTGCGGTCCTCGTACTCCTTCAACAGCTTCGCCTGGGCATCGCGCATCCGGGTGGTGTACTCGATGTCCCACTCGAAATTGCCCGTGGCCTTGTCGTACTTCGCCTTGCCGAAAGGCTCCAGCAGGATGGAGTAGTCCACCCCGCTCAGCTCCGCCATCATGGTGAAGTCGATGTTCATGCCGTGGCCGCCGCTGCGCTCCTCCTCCGGCACCTCCTTGGTGTTGATGGTGATGTTCTTCCCTACGAACCCCGGCTTCGAGCACATGATCTTGAAGTCCGAGCCGTAGTCCAGGTTCACCTCGTACTTCCCGCTGGCGTTGGTGCTCACGTCCACCAGCTTCGCCCCGTTCTTGAACACCGTCACCGTCACGCCGTCCAGCTTCTTCGCCGTGGTCATGTCCTTCACTGTGCCGTACACCATCACGTTGTCCACCTGCCCATGGGCAAGGCCCACAACGAGCAGGAGCACGGTGATCCACAGGCTGCGGAGCCCGCGGTGCAGTGGACGGACGGCCGCCCTGTCAGGGTGCTGGTAGCTGATCATGCTGGAACGCCGCAAAATAAGACATCTTTGGGCAGTCCGCCGGACCGTTCGCCGAAGGGCCACCCGCCACCATGCTCAGCATCTGGCAACGCACCGCCTTCCATGCCGACCCACACCTCGCCGTGGTGGGCGGTGGCATCGTGGGGCTCTTCACCGCCCTGCACCATCAACGCCGCCATCCGGACCATCGTGTGCTGGTGCTGGAGCGCGGCCCCTTCCCCAGCGGTGCCACCGTGAAGAACGCCGGCTTCGCCTGCTTCGGCAGCCCCAGCGAACTGCTGGCCGATCTGGACAAGGAAGGGGCCGATGCCATGCTGCGCCGCGTGGAGGAGCGCTACCGGGGGCTGTGCGAACTGCGTGCCGAACTGGGCGACGACGCCATCGGCTTCGAGCCCACCGGCGGGCATGAGGTCTATCCGCTCCACGACCCGCTGTACACCCAGGTGGCCGAGCGGTTCGATGCCCTCAACGCGCTTCTCAGCCCGCTCTTCAAAGCCCCCGTGTACCGCTGGAACCCCACAGGCTTCGCCGCCACCGGCATGCAAGGCCCCGCCCACATGGCCAGCAACGACCTGGAAGGGGCCGTGGACAGTGGCTTGTTGGTCCGTGCGCTCCTCGCCAAGGTCGCCGAGGCGGGCGTGCTGGTGCGCACAAAGTCCGAGGTGGTGGGCTTCGAGGAAGGCTCCCAGGCGGTGTTGCTGCGCCTCGCCGATGGCACCGAGATCCACGCCGCCAACGTGGTGGTGGCCACCAACGCATGGACCCGCCAGCTCCTCCCCGACGTGGAGGTGGCGCCCGCCCGCGGTCAGGTGGTGCTCACCGAGCCCATCCCCGGCCTGGCCCTGCGCGGCACCTTCCATGTGAAGGAGGGCTTCTACTACTTCCGCGACCACCAGGGCGCCGTGCTGCTGGGCGGCGGCCGCGAGCTCGACTTCGCCGCCGAGACCACCTGGGAGGAAGGCTTCACCCCTGTGGTGCAGGACGCGTTGGAGAACCTCCTTCGCACCCTCATCCTGCCCGGCCGCGCCGTGCGCATCGCCCACCGCTGGAGCGGCATCATGGGCATGGGTCCCACCAAGGCCCCCGTCGTGCAGCGCTGTTCACCCCGCGTGGTGGCGGCCGTGCGCCTGGGCGGCATGGGCGTGGCCATCGGCATCCGCGTGGCA
>CAYZBO010000031.1:0-19632 GCA_964476665.1 uncultured Chryseobacterium sp.
GCTTCACCGACCGCCAGCGCGCGGTGTACAACGCCGTGCTGCGCGTGAAGAACGAGGCCACGCAACTGCTGCGCCCCGGAACCTTGCTCGCCGACTACCACAAGGAGGTGGGCAAGATCATGGAGCGCGAGCTGATCGGCCTGGGGCTGCTGGACAGGACCGACGTGGCCAAGCAGGACCCTGAGCGGCCGTTGTACAAGAAGTACTTCATGCACGGCACCAGCCACTTCCTGGGCCTGGATGTACACGACGTGGGCCTGTGGAACGAGCCGATCGCCGAGGGCATGGTCTTCACTGTGGAGCCCGGCATCTACATCCGCGAGGAGAAGCTGGGCATCCGCCTGGAGAACGACGTGCTCACCACGCGCGACAAACCGATCGATCTCTTCGCGGAGATACCGGTGGAAGCCGAGGCGGTGGAGGAGATGATGAACGCGAAGAAGGTGGTGGCGTAAACAACTGCCCACTGCAATGGACACCGAAGGACGCCAATGGCGCTCCATTCGTGTCCTTCGGAGTCCATTAGGAAGTTGCGTTAGATCGGGGCAACCCTAGTAGCCAAAGGAACCAGCGTTACGTATACGATCCGCATGCATTCAACCTTCCAAACGCCATGACCATGCGTACCATCCGCTCCGTCGCCATCGCCGGTTTCATCCTCGGCATCCTCTTCAAGACCCTGCACTGGCCGGGGGCGAGCATCATCCTGCTCTCCAGTGGGGTGCTGACAATCGCGACGCTCTCGCTGTTGCTGTTCCGCAAGCCTGGACCGATGACGCTACAGCTGCGATACCCTGCCATGCTCATTGGGGCGGTAATTGCGGTGATAACCGGGGGGTCGTTCAAGATCATGCACTGGCCGGGGGCGAACCTGCTCTTGCTGCTGGGGCTCACTACCTGCGCGGCGTGGTTCCTGATCCCTCAGGGCCGGAGAACGGCTGAGGCTTGAAGCAGTGACCGCACGTACGCCAACGGAAAAGCCCCTCGATGTTCGAGGGGCTTTTCCGTTGAGCGTGTACCGTTCACTTCACCAATTACACCACCGGCACCTGATCGGGCAGGGTGCTCCCGACACGCACCTACGGTACACCTGTCCATGATCGTCACGCTTGAGCACCGCGCCGGCTGCGGTCGACCAGCGGGACACGGGAACAATGGGGACGGCACTGGTCAAGCGACGCGGCGGAGCTGAAAGGGCTGCACCATGGACGACTCCCCATCGAGGACCATCAGGTAGAAGTCCTCACCCTGAAGGTCCGTGACGCGCACCCGGGTAACCGGCCCGTTCACTTCACCGGTCTTCAGGATGTTCCCCCTGTTGTCGCAGATGTCGAACAGGGCGTCCTCAGAACCCGGCTCGTAGTCGAACATGAGCAAGCGCTCGAGCTGGTCGATGCGCAGGCGTATGTGCAGCTTGTCCTGTTCCATGGTGGTGGTGGTTGCCCCGTTCTACGTAGATCGTATGCGGAGGTTGCAAAACCAAGGGCCCGGCCCACATTGCTGCAGGCCAGGCCCCACCACCAAACCAAAAAGACCGAACCGACCAATACACTAACCGCCTTGATCGAGGAAGATCCAGAGCCGGAGGCGCCGGATCGTAATGTTCGCACGTTCCATGGCTACGAGGGGTTTTGGTCCGTTACTGTGCATCGAAACTAGTGCAGGAGCATGTTGGCTGTCGAGCGATGAACGAGCAACGGTGTCCGTCACCAAGTGAGCGGCTGAAAGGCTGCTGACAACCCTTGTCAGGTGGCAACCCACCCTGCCTTTCCCTGCCTTGATCGCTCCGTTGGCCCATCGATCGGCCTCCGTACGGCCACACGCCCTATCTTTTCGCCAAACCCCGAAGCCATGGCCCTCCGTGTTCTGATCGTGGACGATGAAGCGGACGCACGCGACAACCTGCGTCTGATGTTGGAGGAGTACTGCCCGGATGTACAGGTGGCGGGGCAGGCAGGCAGTGCCGCCGAAGCGCGGCAGCGCATCCAGGAGCTGCAACCGAACGGGCTCTTCCTCGACATCAAAATGCCCGGCGAGGACGGATTCTCGCTCCTGGCCTCCGTGGCCGAACTGGACCTGCCGGTGGTGTTCACAACGGCGTATGATGAATATGCCCTTCAGGCCTTCAAGCAGAACGCGCTCGACTACCTGGAGAAACCGATCGATGCGGAGGAGCTCCAGCGCGCTGTCAAGAAGATGCAGCGCATGAGCGACGAGCTGGGATCGGGACAGCCATCCGCCATCGCCGCCCTCATGAAGGACCCGGCCTCTCCGCTGAGTTCGCGCCTGGCGATCCCCGGGCGCGATGGACTGGTACTGCTCAAGCACGAGGACATCCTTTACCTGGAGGCGAACGACAGCTACACCACGATACACCTGGTGGACGGCAAACGCAGTGTGAGCAGCAAGCACATCCGCGTATTCGAGAACAACCTCGACCCGAAGTCCTTCTTCCGGGTGCATAAATCGTACATCATCAACCTCGCCCATCTGAAGGGCTTCAATCGGGCCGAGGGGAACATGGCAGTACTCGACAATGGCACGCTCATTCCCGTTTCACGCCGCAGACTCCCGGATTTTCTGGGTCTGATCAACACGTTCTGAGCGTGCTCCCGCGCACGATCCTGCGCCTGTCCGTTCTGCTGCCCTGCCTGGCAGCCATTCCGGACCTCCATGCGCAGCAGTACGGATTCCTTCAGTGGACGCCAGCCGATGGCCTGGCACAAAGCCAGGTGCGCTGCATCGCCCAGGACGGAAAGGGTTTCCTATGGTTCGGCACGTTGGGTGGCGCCAGTCGGTTCGATGGGCTCGTGTTCATGAACCTGGCCCTGCAGGAAGGCGTTCCCGATGCCCAGATCAGCGCCATGACGACCGCACAGGACGGCACCCTTTGGATGGGCGCCGGATCGCACCTGGTCAGCCACAGCGGCACTGCCCTTCATGTGGAGGCCCTCCCTCCCGCAGCACAGGGTGCACGCATACAAGGACTTGCAGCGGTCGGCGCCCAACTTGTGGTGGGGACCGATGGCGGCGGATGCTTCGTGCGTGACAGCGCGCGCATCCGACCGCTCCCTGGCTATCCGGCGGATGTCGCACCGCATGTGCGGTGCCTGCTTGCGCTGCGTGATGGCTCCCTGCTCATCGGAACGCGCACTGGATTGATCCACCACGCCAATGGACAGGCGCGCCCGGTGCCCTTGGGAAATGGCACACCGCGCACCGTGACGGCACTCGCCGAAGCGAAGGATGGAAGCTGGTGGGTGGGCACCAGTGCGCACGGACTATACCACGTTGACGAGGCCACCGGTCAGCACCATTTCGATGAGGAGAGCGGATTGCTGCTCGACCATGTCCGAAGCGTGCTGGTGGATGATCGCGACCGGGTCTGGATCGGCAGCAAATTCGGGCTGAACCTCTGGGAGGAAGGGCGTATGCGCGTCTTCACCGTTCATCAGGGGATGCCCAACGACAACATCACCACCGCCTTCCAGGACCGCAACGGCGACCTTTGGTTCGGCACGGATGGCGCAGGCTTCCTGCGCTATGCCGGAGAGCGTTTCGTGACCTTCACACTGAAGGATGGCCTGTGCAGCGACCTGGTCATGAACATGACCACCGACGCGGATGGTGACGTATGGCTGGGCACCTATGACAACGGTGTCTGCAGGATGGACGGCATGGCGCAGATCACCACGTTCGATGGGCTGCCGAACAATACGGTATGGTGCGGGGCGAAGGATGATCTTGGACGTCTGTGGTTCGGTACGAGCGGCGGGCTTGCATGTGTGGTGAACGGCGTGGTGCAGGACCTGCCGTTCCTTGACAGCCTGGCCGACCAGCGGATCCTGTCGCTTCACCTCACCAGCGATGGCACACTGTGGTGTGGCATGCGCGATGGACTGGCCCGTATCGCCCGCGACGGCAGCCTGGAGGTCCTTTACGCCGGATCCGGCGCCGTGGGTCGTTCCATCCGCAGCATCACCAGCGATGCCAGTGGAGCGATCTGGCTCGCCTCGGAGAACGGGCTCTATCGCCTCAAGAACGGCCGCACCGAACGATGGACGACCAAGGACGGCCTGTGCGACAATACCGTGCAGAGCCTGCGTTTCGATGAACGCGGAAGACTATGGATCGGAACGACCAATGGCCTTTCCTGCTGGGACGGACGTTCATTCACCACCGTGCGTCCAGCCGACGACTTCGGCAGCAACTTCATCGACCTCCTGCACTCCGACGCTGACAACCAGCTGTGGGTCGGCACCAACAACGGTCTCTATCGGTTCGACCCGAACGACCTGGGGCAGGGATCATTGCAGATGCAGCATTTCGGAAATGCACAAGGCCTGCGCAGCCTCGAGTTCAATCTCAACGCATCGCACCTCGATGATCAGGGACGGCTCTTCTTCGGCAGCACCGGGGGACTTGTGATGCACCGGGACCGCCCTGAACAGGATCGTCGGAACCTCAAGCCACCGGTGGTGCACCTCATCGCGCTACGCTCCTTTTTGCAACGGACCGACTGGAACGACCGGAGCACAGGAACGGACCAGAACGGCCTTCCTGCAGGGTTGAAGCTGGCGTACCGGCGCAACTACCTGACATTCGACTACGTGGGTATCAGCCTCTCCGACCCTGCGGAAGTCCGCTACCGTTACCGGCTGGTGGGCTATGATCAGGATTGGCTGCCCGCCACCGATGCTCGCTTCGCCAGCTACAGCAACCTGAGCCATGGCGCCTACACCTTCGAGGTGGCTGCGACGATCGACGGCATCAACTGGAGCGAACCCGCCCGCTTCAGCTTCGACATCGAACGACCTTATTGGCTGCAATGGTGGTTCTTCCTGTTGTGCGCCCTGCTGGTCGTCACTGCCGCCTGGGGCATTCACCTTTATCGACAGGCCATCCGGCAGCGCCACGAGCGGACGCGCCAGTTGATGTTGCGCTCGCGGATGCTCCAGTTGGAACAACAGGCCCTCAACGCCAACATGAACCGCCACTTCGTGTTCAACGCCCTCAACAGCATCCAATACCACATCAACAAACAGGACCGCATCACCGCCAGCAGGTACCTGACCAGCTTCGCCAAGCTCATCCGCAAGAACCTTGACGCGAGCCAGAACGACACCACCTCACTGGCAGAGGAGCTCGAGCGTCTGGAACTCTATCTGACCCTTGAGCACATGCGCTTCAAGGACAAGTTCCGCTATCGGATAGAGGTGGCACCTGACGTGGACACACGTCATGTGCAGCTGCCGGCCATGATGCTGCAACCCTATGTGGAGAACAGCATCTGGCACGGCATCCTACCCATGGCCGTACAGGGCGAGGTGGTCATCCGGGTGGAGCCCTCCGGGCCAGGAAGGGTGCGGGTGATCATTGAGGATGACGGGGTGGGGGTCGAACAAAGCCTGCGTGCAAAGGAAGGCACCCCTTCGGACCATATCTCCCGTGGGATCGAGATCACCAAAGGACGGGCCGATGTGCTCAGAAAGCTGGAGCTCAGCGACATCCGCATTCAGGGTCCCGAGCCTCGGAGCGTGGACAACGATCCTTCCCTGCGGGGAACACGGGTGAGCGTGGAGCTTCCTGCATGACGAACAGTTCACAACACGGCACTTGCATCCCGCTTGGGATCGGCTTATATTTGACCAACCTATAGAACGTCGCTGGTCGTGCGCGTAGCTCTCTACATAGCCCTGCTGAGCCTGCTGCTGTCTTCCTGCTCGAAGGAAGAGTTGGCAGTTCCTGGAGCGGGGGTGGCAGTTGGCGTGAACGGCGTCCTTGACAAAGGCATCAATGGTGGAGATGTGAGCGGTCCAGCTGATGGGTCCGGGTCCATCAGCGATGACGGCGATGACCTGAACGACGGCGAAGGGCGCAAGAAGAAGAAAAAGCCCTGATCCACCTTCGGCTCCCCTCATGACCACGGCCCTCCAGGGGCCGTTCTCGTTCATACCACCCACTTGAAAAGGCGGCCGGTGCAAAAGGCGAATACCCACACCCATCCGTCAGCGGACCACACGCCCATCAACGACAAAGCCGCCCTGTCGGGCGGCTTTGGGTGGAGAATACCGGAGTCGAACCGGTGACCTCTTGCATGCCATGCAAGCGCTCTAGCCAGCTGAGCTAATTCCCCAAGATCTCAAGTCCCCTGCCTGGCACTTCGAAGGGGGTGCCTGAGCACCACCTCCAAGCCATCGGGGGTGCAAATGTAATGGATCACTTCGAATGCTGAAAAGCGGTCGTTCGCAACGGTGACCAACATTCGTCAGGCACTGCTCGCCTCCGATCACCGATGTTGCAGTATGGAACGGACACGGCGACCGCAGCAACACATTTTCCACCCCACCGATCTTTCACAGAGCGGTGCAGCGGCCTTTCAGCATGCCTTGGCCCTGGCTTGGGACCAGCGGGCCAAGCTCACCATCATGCATGTGGCCGGGTCCGATCAGGTCCTGCGGGAAGAACTGCCAAGCGTTCGATCGACCTTGAGCAAATGGGGCTGGACGAAGCTGGAACGCGAGGATGAAGACCTGCGATCACGAGGCGTTTCCGTGCGAAAGGTCCTGTCCAGGCAGCGGGATCCGGTGGGGGCCTGTTCACACCATTTGATGAGGCATCCTGCAGACCTCGTCGTACTTCATACCCATCGGCATGATGGCCGTCTTCGCTGGCAGGAACGCTCGGTCGGTGAAGAGATACGGCGAAGTACGGCCCTGCCCGTGCTCTTCTTCCCGGAAGGCTGCACGGGTTGGGTGGACCCCGTCACAGGTGATCGCCGGGCGTTCAAGAAGGTGGTGCTGGCGGTGGAACGGCCTGCGGACAACGATCGCCTGATGAACAGCTTGCTGGCAGCTCCGCTCAACATTTCCGATCCTTCGGTCATCACCCCAGTGCACGTGCGCAGCGACACCAACGCCACCCATGCACCGGAACATCAGGACCGGTTGCACCAACTAACAGGACCGGTGGTCGACACCTTGTTGGCAATTGGCAGGGACGCCGACCTGCTGGTGCTAGGGACACGCCGGCCCGGTGGTCTGTTCGACGCCCTGCGCGGGACCACCACGGAACAGGTCTTGCGGCGTTGCACCTGTCCCCTGCTGGCGCTGCCATTGGAGATCGGGGGTGGATAGGAATGTGGATAAGGCCGCAGGCCTTGGCCTTCGGGCCATCCGCGCACCATTGGACCTTTGCAGAACGTGGCGAGGGAGGTCGCCGGCCCACCATCGCGCGATCCGTCCACGAAGGCAGGGAAAGGGCCGGTTCCCAGGAACCATGTGCCAGGACCGGTGCCACCGTCCCGGTGACGGACCGAACCGGGTGGCCCATTCCCCCTTCGCCTTGGCGCCTCGGGGGTCAGCTGGCTGAGCGTGCGGCCACCACCTTCCAAGTGGCCTGCTGCGCCCTTACCGGCCGTGTCCCTGGCGGCGCCGATCGGTATGGGTTCGTCTGCTTCCGGTCGAGCACGCGGGCCTTTACCGTATCACGCCATTGCAGATCGAGCAGTCTCAGCATTTCCGCCCGCAGGTCGGGGTCCAGCAGCGGGAAGGCCACCTCCACACGCCGGTCCAGGTTCCGGCCCATCCAATCAGCACTGGACAGGTACACCAGCTGGCGCCCCCCGTTCTCGAACACATACGCACGGGTGTGCTCCAGGTAGCGATCAACGATGCTGATCGCCTCGATCCCTTCACTGACACCGGGCACACCCGTCACCAGGCAGCAGATGCCCCGCACGATCAGACGCACGGGAACACCTGCTTGGGACGCATCGTACAGCTTCCCGATCAGTGCGCGGTCCTCCAGGCTGTTCACCTTGATGAAGATGCCTGAAGGCCTTCCGCTCAATGCAGCGGCGATCTCCTGGTCGATGAGTGTTTCGATCCTGGAGCGCAGGCCCATGGGGGCCACGAGCAACTGCTGGGTGCGCGGGCGGTGCGTGCGGTCCTGCAAGTGCCTGAACACCTCGGCCACTTCATCGGTGATGCTCGCGTTGGCCGTGAGCAGGGCGGAATCGGAGTAGATACGTGCACTTCGCTCATTGAAATTGCCGGTTCCGAGGTAGGCGAAGCGCTGGGTGCCATCCCGAGCCGCCCGTTCGATCAGGCAGAGCTTGCAATGGACCTTCAACCGCGCATAGCTGTAAATGACCTTGGCTCCGGCCCGTTCCAGGACCTCGCCCCAGTAGAGGTTCGTGCGCTCATCGAAACGCGCCTGCACCTCCACGAATACAGTGACCTTCTTGCCCTGTTCCAATGCCCGGAGCAAGGCCCCGCATACCGCACTGTCATCCGCCACCCGATACAGGGTGATGTGGATCTGCCTGACGGCCTTGTCGCGCGCGGCCCTTCCAAGCAGATCAACGAACTGATCGAAATCGTGGTATGGGAAGTGAAGCAACAGGTCCTTTTTCAGCAGCGCTTTGAACGGGTCGCGTGCATGGGCGAGCGACGGATGCCGATGCGGCGGCCACGGCTTCTCCCGAAGGGCATTGTGGCCGCTGACCGGGAGCTTCATGAAATCGCTGAAGTTGTGGTAACGACCACCCGGCACGATGTCCTGCTTGGTGAGGCCCAGCAGGGCGCGAAGGGCACGAAGCAGCCTGGGTGGCATGCCCGCATCATACAGGAACCTGGCCGGCATGCCGGTCCGGCGCTTCTTCAAGCTCCTGCGGACCTTTTCCTTCACGTTGCTGGCATACTCCTCATCCAGGTAGAGCTCCGCATCGCGCGAGAGTTTGATCGCATGGCAAGCGACCACCTTGAACCCCTTGAAATGCTCTCCCAGGCAGATCCGTACGACATCATCCAGGAAAAGGATGTCCGTACGTCCTTTTACTGAAGGCAGAACGACGAATCGGCCGAGCTCCTCGGAGGGGATGTTCAGGAGGACCATGCGCTGCTTCGCAATGCCTTTCTGCTTCAACAGGCAGGCGAAGTAGAGCCTGCGGTCCTCAATGAAGGGGGCGTTCCCCGGTCGCACGGCTGCAGAGTGGAGCCGTGCGGCTACCTGCTCGGCGAAATAGGAACGGACGAACCGCAGCTGTTCAGCATTGAGCTGTTTGGGAGCAAGCAGCCGGATGCCCTGAGCGGCGAGCGCCGGGATCAATGTGCCGCGGTACAAGGTGCCAAGGGCCCGCTGCTGCTCCAGCGCCTTGCGATTGAGCCGGTCCACCAGCTTGTCCGCCGGCAGGTCCAGAGCGGTGCGATAGGAGCGGTCCAACTTGCGCAGGCCACGCAGCGAGGCGACCCGGACACGGTAGAATTCATCGAGGTTGCTCGAATAAATGGCCATGAACTTCAACCGCTCCAGGAGCGGCACCCGGGGGTCCTGCGCCTCCTGGAGCACCCGCTCGTTGAAGGACAGCCAGCTGAGGTCCCGCTCCATGAACGGCCCAGCGAGCTTCTTGCGCCAGGTCCGGCCCTGGGCCTGACCACGCACCTGGTCGCGCAGGGCCTTCAGATTGAGCGCCTTCTGAGGCCCGTACCGTTCCCGGGCGTATCGCGTATGAAAGCGATGGGTGGTCAGATAGACCAGGTTCTCGCGCAGCCAGTCGCCCGGGTCGATGGCGCGGCCCCGCACAGCCTCCAACTCGCGCCGAAGACGTTCGCCCTTTTCCTCAAAGTCCACCTGGCCTGCCTTGGCGCTGTCCGCATCACGCAGCACGCGCTGCAGCGTGGAGCGTGGTCGGGCGCCCACGCGCGTTGCCAGCACGGCCGCACGCACCACATCGATATCCCGTTGCGGCACACCGTTACGGGCCAGGAACGCGGATGCCAGCTCGGCGCTGTGGTCTTCATGACCCGCGTGTGACTTGGCATATCCGGTATCGTGGAACAGCGCGGCGATCTCGAGCAGGGCCAATGATCGACCGGACAATCCCACAGCCTCGCCGATGCCCAGTGCCGTGCGCGTAACGCTCAACGTGTGTTCCAGGTCGTGGAACAACAGATGGCCGGGAATATGCCGTGCAAAATGCCGACGTATGAACAGCCGTGCCTTTTCCAGCAGCTTTTCCTGATCCATGCCAGTGTGCGAAGATATCCGGTGCCGATCGGTGAAGATGCAGCATCTACCTTTGATCTGACATCACCGATGGTCCACGAACAGCTGTTCTCGTTGTTCAGCTCCCTGGCATATGTCCGGGGATCGATGCTGTACGGGGGCGCGTTCCCCGATGACCATACCGCACGGCTGATCGACATTGCCGAACGCACGCTCAGCGACGAAAAGGGCAGCAACAAAGGGCTCCGGGCCCGCACCACCTTCGCGCTCATCGAGGCTTACCAGAACATCGTTCGGCATCGCACGAACACCCCCGGGAAGCGCGGGTTGATCGCCCTGGTACACGATGACAGACATACGGAGGTGATGACCGCCAACGACGTACGCGATGGGGACCTTCCCGGCCTGCTCCGGGCATTGAAACGCATCGACGGACTGGGTGTGGACGAGTTGAAGCGCCTGTTCATGGAGAAGCTCACCACCGGCACCACCAGTGCACGGGGCGGAGCCGGCCTGGGACTTATCGAAATGGCACGGCGCAGCGGCAACGCCCTGCGTCACCGCACCCTGCCGGCAGGGGAAGGCATGCATCGCTTCCAGTTGATCATCAGTTGCGCAGCACAGGACGAGCTGCACGGACCGGACCGTTTCGCCGAATTGGATGAGGCGTGCCATGCGGTGGGTCTCCTGGCAGGCATCGGCGGCACAGTTTGGTCATCCGATGTGGAGCAACATGTGCTACGCATCATTGAACACGAGCCGGATGTGCAGGGCACCGATCTGTCCCGCGCCTGCCTGGCCACGCTCCAGATGCTCCATGACCTTCGCCCTCCCAACGGTCCCTCACTGCTCTTGTGTCGCACGGATGAACAGGGCTGTTCAATAGACATGTTGACGGCGACCGATACGACACGCTCCGAAAAGGTCCTTGCGCTGACCTCCCGGCTGAACGATGCATCCTTCGCAGATCGTCGCCGGGCCTATCACGATGCGCTGCTGGGACGCGTGGACAAGCAGGAGGCGTGGCGCACCGGGCTTCAGGACCTGGCCATGAGAGCACGCTCGCTGGAGGCTGTGGGTCGAACGCTGCCCGAAGGTGCCCATGTGCTGCTGGTGGAGGCCCGGATCTGACCGTTCCTCGTTCTGACGCATCGCGTGCATACCGATCCGCCCGTTCGAGTTGTTAAGCAAGGAAACAACGCGTCACCATGTCCACCCTGAGCCACCTCCTTTTCATGCTTGAACGCGCAGGACGCTGGTTCGACCTTCGCTTCGGATGGTTCTTCACCAACGGCATGAAACAGCGCAAGGACGGCCCGTTCAGAGCTTGACACACACGTTCTTCGCCTCCGTGAAGAAGCGCAGCGCCTCCACGCCGCCTTCGCGCCCAACTCCGCTCTGCTTCACGCCGCCGAAAGGTGTGCGCAGATCTCGGAGCATCCAACAGTTCACCCAGACGATACCGGCTTGCACGGCGCGCGCAACCCGGTGAGCCCGTTGGATATCCCGCGTCCAGATGACGGCTGCAAGTCCGTATGGTGTGCTGTTCGCCTTTTCGACCGCCTGTTCATCGTTGTCGAAGGGTGCGATGCTGATGACCGGACCGAAGATCTCCTCCTGATCGGTGCGACACGCGTCGGGCAGCCCTTCGATCACCGTCGGGGCGATATACCATCCACCGCTGAGCGCGCCATCCTGCATGATGCGCTGTCCGCCGCACAGCACGTGCCCTCCCTCCCTGCGGGCCAGATCGATATAGCCCAGCACCTTCTCCATGTGCTCCCTGGACACCACGGCACCCAGGTCGGTCGCGGGATCCATGGGGTCACCGACCTTCAGCTGGCGGACCCGTTCCACGAGCCGGTCGCGGAAGGTTTCATACACGGAGCGCTCCACCAACACCCGCGATCCACACAAGCAGATCTGCCCCTGGTTGGTGAAGCTTGATCGCACTGTGGTGGACAGCGCCTCCTCCAGGTCGCAATCCGCGAAGACCAGGACAGGGTTCTTGCCACCGAGCTCCAGGCTGAGCTTCTTGAACATGGGTGCAGCCACACGTGCGATCTCCGCACCGGTGCGGGTGCCACCCGTGAAGGAAACAGCACTGATCCGGGGATGCGCCACGATGGCCGCGCCCACGTTCGCACCCGCACCGTGCACAATGTTGAGCACCCCGGGTGGCATGCCGGCCTTTTCACACAGAAGGCTCAACCTGTATGCCGTGCACGGGGTCACTTCGCTCGGCTTCGCCACCACACAGTTCCCGGCGGCCAGTGCAGGCGCGATCTTCCAGGTGAACAGGTAGAGAGGCAGGTTCCACGGGCTGATGCAGCCGACCACACCGATGGGCTGACGATCGGTCCAGTTGACGGCGACATCGTCCATCAAGTGGGCCTCACTGCTGAAATGAACGATGGCCGTGGCGAAGAACCGGAAATTGGCCACGGCACGCGGGATGTCCACCTTGCGGGCCAGCGTCAAGGGCTTCCCATTATCCATGGACTCCCACTGCGCGAAGCCTTCCAGGTCATCCTCGATCAGGCGGGCCAGCTCCAGCAGGACCTTGGATCGTCCCTCCCGGCCCATGGCCTTCCATGCAGGCAGCGCCTTCTCTGCTGCGGCACAGGCCAGCTCCACATCTGCGGCACCACTGTCAGGCAGGCGCGTCAGCAACTCGCCGGTGGAGGGCCGGTAAACATCCATCCACTGGCCTGTGGAAGCGGGGCGCAGTACGCCATCGATCAAGTTCAAGAGGTTCTCCATCGCTCGGGCCCGGAGCAACGTGCCGGGCTTCGAAGGTAGGTCGCCGCATGGGACCGCCCTGAACGTCGAAAGGCCCCCTTGCGGAGACCTTCCAACGCCTTGTTGCGAGGCCGGCTACACCAAAACCCGATCGCCGACCATCGAGGAGCGGTGAACGATCGTTCATGCAACGCTCCGGATACAAAGGTATTCCGCCCTGGCGGGCCCCTCGTTAAGGATGATCGAACGAACGTTAAAGAGCGTTAAGGTTGGAGGACGCGTCCGTTGCCGGTAGTTTCGCTGCATGGACCGCCGCTGGATGCTGGGCTCGATCATCATGGTCGCGGTGTCCCTCATCGGCCTGATGGTGCTTCAGGTGCGCTGGATGCGTGATATCCTGGAGGCACGCGAGCAACAGTTGAACGGTGCCGTCAACACGGCATTGCTGACCGTCAGCGACCGACTGGAACGGGAGGAGCGATGGGAAGTGATGCGCAGGAATTCCTCGGGCCGTCGTCTCCTGCTGCGCCTTGATACCCTGCGCGGACATCCCAGCCCTCAATTCCCCGCAACGCGTGCGACAGAGAACGACCTGAACGAACTTGTCGGTGAACTTGTGCGCGACATCCTTGTGGCGGAGTCCGGCCAGGATGTGCGTTCCCGGCTCAGGACCGCCCTGCTCGACTCCCTGCTCGGTGCGGCCTTCAACGGACAGGGTTTGGAACCCCCGCGTGCTTTTGGTGTCTTCAATACGCAGGGCGAACGCATTCCCTTGGAGACCGATGAGCCGGGTACCGAGCAGGACCTGGCGGATTCGCCCCACCGGGTGCAATTGTTCCGCCACGACCTGGCTGACAGCGGCACCTACCTGCACGTGGTGCTCGCCAGGGAGCAGGAGGCCTTGTGGGGCGGGATCGGTCCGCAGCTGGTCATCGCGGGCCTGTTCATTGCGCTCATCATTGCCGTTTTCGTGACAACGCTGCGCAGCATCGTTCGACAGAAGCGCATCAGCGACATACGCAACGACCTGGTGAACAACCTGACCCATGAACTGAAGACACCCATCAGCACCATCGGATTGGCCTGTGAAGCACTTGCCGACCCCTCCATTCCTCGCAGCGCAGAACAGGTACGGAGCTACGTGGCCATGATACGCGATGAGAACAAGCGCCTCGGGTCACTGGTGGAGAACGTGCTGCAAAGCGCGGTGCTCGACAGCGGCCACATGGTGCTGAAGATCGTTGATCTGGATATGCATGCCCTGATCCAGGACGTGATCCGCAGCAGCAACATCCTGGTGTCGCGCCGCAGCGGCCGCATCGTCACCGAGCTGCTGGCCGAGATCCATCATGTCCAGGGGGACCGCATCCACCTGACCAACCTGCTTTACAATCTCATCGACAATGCGGTGAAGTACACACGGAGCGAGCCGCTCATCAAGATCGCTACCCGGAGCGATGACATGCACATCACGATCAGCATCACGGACAATGGCATCGGCATCGCCCCCTCCGAACAACGCAAGATCTTTGACCGCCTGTACCGCGTACCGACCGGGAACATCCACAACGCAAAAGGCTTCGGCCTCGGCTTGAGCTATGTGCGCACGGTGGTGGAACGCCACCGCGGGCGCATCACACTGGAAAGCACACCGGGGCAGGGCAGCACCTTCCACATCCAACTTCCCTTCGAACATGTCGTCTCCCGTGAAACTCCTGCTCGTAGAAGATGACCCCAACCTTGGCGGACTGCTGGCCGACTACCTGCGTGCAAAAGGGTATCTCGTTGACCTGCGCACGGACGGCCAGCAGGGGTGGCTGGCCTTCAACCAGAACAGCTATGACCTGATGATCCTGGATGTCATGATGCCCTTGAAGGACGGATTCACACTGGCGCGCGAGATCCGGGCCAAGGACCCGTTGGTGCCCATCGTGTTCCTTACGGCGAAGAGCATGAAACAGGACACCCTGGAGGGCTTCAAAGCGGGTGCGGACGATTATTTGACGAAGCCTTTCAGCATGGAGGAGCTGTTGCTCCGTGCCAATGCCGTGCTGCGCAGGTCGCGTGGGGTGCAGCCCAGGGAGGTCGAGCCGGAGGAGTATGTCCTTGGTGCGAGCCGCTTCGATCCGCGCAAACAGGTGCTGCAGACCCCCTTGGGCGAACGCCGACTTACGACGAAGGAATCCGAATTATTACGTCTTCTGTGCGCCCACCGGAATGATGTGCTGGAGCGGGGCCTGGCGTTGCGCGAGGTATGGGGGTCGGACAGCTATTTCAATGGCCGCAGCATGGACGTGTATATCGCCAAGCTGCGCAAATACCTCCGTGAGGACCCGTCCGTGGAGATCATAAATGTACACGGCAAAGGCTTCCGACTGATCGCATCCGAAGAGCAATGATCGCGCACCGGCCTTGGTTGTTTGGAAAACGACCGAAGCCATGCGTACTCCAGCACATTCCTGGCAGACCCAGTACCGACAGTCCTTGCGCCGCTTCGCCCTGGGAGGCGCCGCAGCCCTATCCTTGACCCTGGTGGCCTTCGAGTGGCGCAGCGACACAGCCTTGTATCGCATGCCCGATGTGCTCAGCGACGAGCCGTGGTTGGAGGAAGAACTACCACCGGTGGTGATCATCAAAGCGGAGGAGCGTGCAGCCGTCGAACCACGCCAACAGGGACGGATAGTGGCCACGAATGAGCCAGTGGCGATCGATCCGATGGTGGAGCCTTACACCGAACCCCCTATTCTTGGGACCGTCGCCACATCTCCCAGCGAAGCAGGACCGGAAACGTCCCGCGGACCGCTGACCAACGATAGTGCGGTAGTTGGGCCAACGACCTGGGATTTTGTGGAGCGGCAGCCCTATTTCATGGACTGTTTGGAGCGCGGCCTGGAGCAACTCATGACCTGCACCGAAGCGCGCATCGATGCACACCTTAAGCGCCATTTTCGTGTGCCAAGCAACCTGAGGCGAGAGGAGTTCACGGTGGTGAACCTCGAAGTACGCAAGGACGGGCACATCGGGCGGATCCACTGTGCTCCCCGACCGAGCACCGAAGTACAGGAGGAACTGGAGCGCGTGCTCCGCAGCCTGCCCGTATTCGTTCCGGGCAGCCAGAACGGCCATCCGGTGGCGGTCATCTATCAGCTTCCGTTCCGCGTGGCGCGGCGTTGATGGACTACAAGCAGGCCGTGCGCCCGCCGTCCACCGGCAGGTTGATGCCGTTGATGTATGCACCGGACGGCCCGCACAGAAAAGCCACTGCATAAGCGATCTCGGCCGCCTCGGCGAAGCGTCGCAGGGGTATCTCGGCGCGCATCTCCTCGGCGATCTCCGCCTCGCTGCGCCCGGTAGCAGCAGCCCGGTTACGGATGATGGCAGTGAGGCGCTCGGTGGCCGTGGCCCCTGGCAGCACATTGTTCACGGTGATGCCAAAGGGCCCCAGTTCATTGGCCAGTGTTTTGGACCAATTGGCCACGGCGCCCCTCACCGTGTTGCTGACGCCAAGGTTGTGGAGGGGCTGCTTCACGCTGGTGCTGATGATGTTCACAATGCGGCCATGGCGACGCTCCTTCATGCCGGGCACGACAGCCTGTACCAGGGTCTGGAAGCTGAGCAGGTGCAGCCTGAAAGCCGCCTCGAAGCGGTCCACACCGGCCTCATGGGCGGGCCCTGGCGCCGGGCCACCGGTGTTGTTCACGAGGATATCGACCTTGTGACGGAACGTTGACCCTTCCAATGCACGCTTCAGATCGGCCGTATGGCTCATGTCCGTGCAGAGGATCGCATGTTGTCGGTCAGCCCCTCCAGGAAGCTCAGCAAGCACCTGTGCGGCACGCTCCGCATCCCGCGCCAACAATACAATAGTGGCGCCCAGCGAAGCAAGTTCGACCGCGATGGCCCTGCCGATCCCCTGGGTGGCTCCTCCAATGAGCGCCACGCTCCCATGCAAGCTTGTTTCCATTCCGTCAAAAGTAGATCGTGGGAAAGAAGCGCTTTGTCGAACCGAACGGAAGCCGCACCTTCGCACTGTCCAACAGACCCTTCAACCATGATGAACAATTACTTTCTCGTAGGCGTGCTTGCCGCCGCGATGCTGAGCACCGAGGTTTCGGGCCAGGCAGCGCTGACCCCCGGCATGACGATGAAGAACTCCGTCCGTGTGGCGGAAAAAGGAGCTCCGGCGGTTCGTATCCGTCATAACAGCGAGCGCCCTGCACCCCGCGGCACCATCGCCAACGACGCGTGTGCCGATGCGATCTCCCTGACCGTGAACGCGCCTGCGGACTGCCCGGCGAACGCCACCGCTGGCGACAACTCCGGTGCAACGGCCAATGATGGTGAACCCGCTTGTGATGGTGGCGCTTCTGCCTATGAGGACGTGTGGTATGCCTTTAATGCAGGCACCTTCACCACGGTAACGATCAACCTGACCCCCGGCACCATCGAGGATTTCGTGGTGGAAGTGCGCGAGGGTGATTGTGCCGGAACGGCTGTAGCGTGTGTGATCGGCGAGACAGTGGTGACCGTCCCCGTGACCGCTGGCACCGATTACGTGTTCAGCGTGGTGTCGAACAACGATTTCGGCTTCGGCGGAACGTTCGACCTCTGCCTCACCGGCCTTGGTGGTGGTACGGCCCCTGCCAATGATGAATGCAGCGGAGCCACCGCTCTGACGGTGGGAACGGAGTGCACCCCGGTGACCGCTTCGATCGCCGATGCCACCAGCAGCATCCCTGCCATCGCTTGCAACGGCTTCACCTCACCTGGTTCGCTCGATGTGTGGTTCAGCTTTGTGGCCACTGGCCCAGTAACCTCTGTACAGGTGGATGGACAGGGCACCTTCGACGCCGTGATGGAGGGCTTCTCCGGTGACTGCGACAACTTGGTAAGCGTGGGCTGTGCTGACGCCACCTTCCCTCCGGGCGGTCTGCAGGAGACCCTGACCATGAACACCGTGGCCGGTTCCACGTACTACGTTCGCGTATACCACTATGGCAACGCCCCCACGGCGAACCCCGAGTTCAGCATCTGTGCCTTCGCTCCCAGCAATGTTCCCCCGAACGACCAGTGCGATGCAGTGACCGCGGACGCCCTGGCCACGGGCAGCAGCATCAACTGGACGGGAGACAACACCGGCGCGCTTGACACCGAAGCGATCGGTACGCCCAACGTATGGCACGCCTTCACCATCACCGAGTGCGCGAACATCGTCATTGACTACTGCGGCATGGCCGCCCCCTTCCAGAACGTGGGTGCCCGTCTCTATATCGGCTGCCCCTTCACCGAGTTCATCGGTTTCAGCGCGGGTAACTTCGATGACTGTGGCGATGGCAATGCCACGATCTACTTCAACAACGTGGCCGCCGGCACCTACTATTATGCGGTGCTGCAGGGTCCTGATGCCACCGGCGAATACAGCATCAACGTGAGCGCCGAGGCTTGTGCTCCGCCCCCCGCCAACGACGACTGCAGCAATGCACAGAGCCTTGCCGTGTTCAACGCCTGCAACCCGGTGGATGGAAGCACGGAGAGCGGCAACGAGTCGGTGCCTGCGATCGCGTGCAACGGGTTCACTTCGCCTGAGGCCATCGATGTATGGTACTCCTTCGTAGCCACCGGCACCGACCACACCGTGACCGCCACCGGTACCAATGGCGCCGATCTGGTGATCGAACTGCTTGAAGGTGGATGCGATGGGCAGACCAGCCTGGCCTGCTCTGACGCGACCATCACCGACGGCGTGGAGGAGATCATCCAGAGCGGCCTGACCGTGGGTAACACGTACTACGTGCGTGTCTACAACTACGGCGGTACCGCCACCTTCAACATCTGCGTGACCGGCGACATCGAGACGGCCGTTGATGAAGTGAGCGCGACCAACACCTTCACGGTGTTCCCCAACCCCAGCAACGGTGACCTGACCATCGCGAGCAAGGAGCTCAGCGGTGCATCGGTGATCGAGGTGATGGATATGACCGGCCGCGTGCTGCACAGCGAGAACCGCACCCTGGCGGTCGGCCAGGCCCACCAGTTGAACCTGGCGGGACGCATCGCCTCGGGCAGCTACATCGTGCGTGTGCTCACCGCTGAAGGCAGCAGCGAGCAGCGTGTGGTGATCCGCTGATCGGACCGACTGAACGTGGAAAGGGCTGCCCCGGTGGGGTGGCCCTTTCTCATTTCAGCAGGTTACCTGCGCCCTTCAGTCCGGATCGTGAAAAACTTGGCGAGCAGACCGTAGCGACCACCTCCGCCTCCACGCACCTTTGTGCTGACCGAGGAGCATCCAGCCTCCCCAACACGCCATGCGCCATTCGACCCGCCTAACGCTTCTTCCGCTCATCGCCAGCCTGTTCGCAACACCGCTGTTGGCAACCCCTGGCCTGGGAGGCGGACCCAGCAACGACCTGTGCGGCGACGTGAGCGCTGAGGAACTCGCCATCGGTGCCAGCCTCACCTTCACCGGAGACAACACCGGTGCCACCTTTGATGGGGATGCGGTACCGGGCAGCTTCATGGACCTGGGACTGCCCAGCGTGTGGCATGCCTTCACCACCACCGACTGCGCCGATGTCACCATCAGCTACTGCGGCATCGACCCCGTCTTCGGCAACACCTGGAACTGGCTCGCCACTTCCTGCCCCGCCGATGTGATGATCAATGCCACCACCTTCAACAACGACGACTGTGGTGATGGCAACAAGACCCTGTACTTCAACGCCCTGCCTGCCGGCACCTACTACCTGCCCGTGCTCACCGAACCCTTCAGCGGTGCCCAGGGTCCCTACAGCATCGAGGTGAACGCCGCCGGTTGTGGCAGCAACAGTCCCGCCAACGACCTCTGCACCAGCGTGACGGCCGAGGAACTCGCCATCGGTGCCA
>CAYZBO010000031.1:19732-31180 GCA_964476665.1 uncultured Chryseobacterium sp.
ACAGCCCCGCCAACGACCTCTGCACCAGCGTGACGGCCGAGGAACTGGCCATCGGCGCCAGCCTCACCTTCAATGGGGACAGCGAAGGTGCAACCCTCACCGACGATGCTGTGGAAGGTTCGCTGATCGCCCAAGTCGGCCTGCCGAACGTGTGGCATGCGTTCACGTTGACGGAATGCGCGGACCTCACCGTAGCCTACTGCGGTACGGACCCGGCATTCAGCAATGTGTGGAACCTGCTGGCCACCTCCTGCCCCGCTGATGAGCTGGTATTCAGTGTATCGAACAACACAGAGGACTGCCCGGACGGCAATCGCACCGCATACTACACGGCCGTTCAGGCAGGTACCTACTACATCCCGGTCCTCGTGGACCCCTTCAGCAACAGCGAAGGACCGTACACGGTGACCGTTAGCGCGGTGGAGTGCATTGTGGGAGTGTCCGAACTGGAGCGCAGCTGGAGCGTGTTCCCGAACCCCAGTAACGGTGTGCTGTTCGTGCGCACTGGCAGCCTGCAGGGAACGGTGAACTGGGAGCTGAGCGATGCCGCTGGACGCCTTGTGCACAGTGAACAGCGCAGTGTGGTGACCGATGGTGTGTTCGAGCTGCGCACGACAACGGAACTCGCTCCTGGCACGTACGTGCTGCGCGCTGCACATGGCACGGGCGTGAGCACCCAGCGCGTGATCATCCAATAACGGCGGAACGGGCCGGGACGGGGGGCTGGTGCAAAGCGCGCCAGCCCCTCGTTCGTTTTCCAGGTATCCTATTGGTGCTCAAACACGTACGAGCGCCCATGCAAAGTCCCCTCCCTTTCCATCGAATGGTGCTCTGCGCCGCCGTGCTCAGCAGCACCTTGGGCATGGCCCAGGAGCAAGGCGCTCATGCGCTGCCGGTAAGCGGGCGCATCGTTGACGAGAACGGACGCCTGGACGCATGCACCATCATGGTCCACCGGGACGACGGCCACACGGAACAAACCGTACAACAACGCAACGGGCTGTTCGATGTGGAACTGCTGCACGACCACCAGTACACCTTGGAATTCGCCAAGGAGGGATACATCACCAAACGCATCGTGGTGGACACGCACGCCAACATCGACCCTGCTGAACTTCGGAAGATGCCTTTGGACATGGATGTGATGATGTTGAAGACCGATCAATACGAAGGAGCTGACACTGACGTACTGGACATGCCCTTCGCCATCGTGCGGTACGATCAAAAGGTGCGCGCCTTCGTCCAGGACCTCGAATACACAGCCGGGATGCAGCGCACCACCGGGGCGCTCCTGCTAGAGGCAGGGCGGGCACGGAGGTAGGCTGGTGGGCGGGTCAACAGGCACTTGGTCCTACCTTTAGCGGATCATCCGTCCGACCATGTCCATCCGTAGACCCTTCAACCTGCAGCAGTGGATCAACGACAACCGGGACACGCTGAAGCCCCCGGTGGGCAACAAGAACCTGTACCACGATGCGGGCGACTACATCGTAATGGTCGTCGGTGGCCCGAACGCACGCAAGGACTATCACCTCAATGAGACCGAGGAGTTGTTCTACCAGATCGAAGGGGACATTGAAGTGGGCATCCAGGAGGACGGCCAGGCGGTGACCATCCCCATCAAGCAGGGGGAGCTGTTCCTGTTGCCGGCCAACGTGCCCCACCAGCCAAGGCGCGGTGCCAACACCGTGGGCCTGGTGATCGAGGTGAAGCGTGCCGACCGGGAAATGCACGATGGTCTGCAGTGGTACTGTGAGAAGTGCAACAACCTGCTGCACGAATACCGCTTCGTGCTGCACAACATCGAACAGGACTTCCTGCCCCGCTTCCGTGCCTTCTATGGCAGTGAGGAGTTGCGCACGTGCAAGCGCTGCGGTCATGTGATGGAGACCGATCCACGGTTCGTGTAAGTCATCCTCCGATGGCCTCGTTCTTCACCGTCGACATCCATACGCACATCCTGCCGGAGCACATCCCGGACTTCGGAGCCAAATACGGCTACCGGGGCTTCATCCATCTGGACCACCACAAGCCGGGTTGCGCGCGGATGATGATGGACGACAAGTTCTTCCGTGAGGTGCAGGCGAACTGCTGGGATCCGGCGGTCCGTATCGGCGAGTGCGATCACCACCATGTGGACGTGCAGGTGCTCAGTACGGTGCCCGTGATGTTCAGCTATTGGGCGCGGCCACAGGACACGCTGGACCTGTCCATGTTCCTGAACGACCACATCGCCGGCATCGTGCAGCGCTGGCCCAAGCGCTTCGCGGGCCTGGGCACAGTGCCCATGCAGGACCCCGAGCTGGCCGTTCAGGAGCTGGAACGCTGCAAGCGCATCGGGCTGGTGGGCATCCAGATCGGCACGCACATCCATGGCACCAACCTGGGCGAACCGCGCCTGCTGGAGGTGTTCGAGGCCTGCCAGGAGCTGGACATGGCCGTGTTCGTGCATCCCTGGGACATGATGGGTGCGGACCGCTTCGACAAGTATTGGATGCCCTGGCTGGTGGGCATGCCGGTGGAGACCACCACGGCCATCGCCTCCATGATCTTCAGCGGCCTGTTCGAGCGGTTACCCCGGCTGCGGGTGGCTTTCGCACATGGTGGCGGCTCCTTTCCAGCCACGCTGGGTCGCATCGAGCATGGTTTCCTGATGCGACCCGACCTCTGCGCTGTGGACAACAACGTGAACCCACGCGACTACCTGGGCCGCTTCTGGATCGATGCCCTCGTGCATGACCCCGCAGTGCTGCGCCTGGTGGTGGACCAGATGGGACCGGCACGCGTGGCCATGGGTACGGACTACCCTTTTCCATTGGGCGAGCTTGTGCCCGGTGAGCTGATCCACAGCATGCCGTACGACACCCCGACCAAGGAGCTGCTGTTGGGGGGAGCGGCGATGGAGTGGCTGGGGCTGAACGCAGCGCGCTTCCGCTGACGACCTACCGCACCAGCGTGACGTGGCCGATGGCTTCGCGCTGGCGTCCACTGAGCTCCGTGGCGCTGAGCTTCCAGACGTAGGTATCCACCGGAGCCTCACGGCCCTTGTAGGAGCCATCCCAACGCCCATCCAAGGCGGTGGTGGACCAGATGAGCAGCCCCCAGCGATCGAAGACCTCCAGCGTGATGGTGGCGATGTCCTTGCCCCACGCACCAAAGCCGTCGTTGTATCCATCGCCGTTGGGGGTGAAGGTGTTCGGCACGTACAGATCGCCGTTGACGATGACAGTGAGCGTACTGGTGTTCTTGCAGCCCGTGCTATCGACCACGGTGACCACATACGTGGTGGTCTCCCCGGGCTTCACCGGCTGTGCGGTGGGGTCCTGCAACTCGGCTGATCCAATGTCGTTCCAAGCGAGGATGCCGTTGCCTTCTGCAGTAAGCGTGAAACTATCACCAAAGTCGATGGTGCCACCCGGACCGGCCTCAACGTACGGCCAAGGGCGCAGCTCCACGAACACACTATCGCTATCCACGCAGCCGATATCGTCCAGTACGCGAACGACGTACTCCGTGGATGCCGCAGGTCGCGCGGTGGGTGCCTGGCTCGATGGATCGTCCAATCCGGCTGCGGGTGTCCACTGGTAGGTGCTGCCCCCACGGGCGCGCAATGGGACCGGCACACCAGGGCAGACGAGCGTATCGCCCCACGCCCTTGCGATCACTTCCTGCACGGTAATGAGAACGCTGTCCCGCACGAACGCACAGGGGGTGACCATGGAGACGAAATAGCGGGTGGTCTCCTCCGGATAGAAGAGCGGTGCCCGTACATCCAGCGAACTGATGCCCGCTGCAGCCTCCCAGGTGTATTGCGCGGCAATGCCCGTGGTGCGTTGAACGGTATCACCGCGGCATATCACGGTATCCTGCAGGGTGGGAACGGGCAACTCATCGAGGACCTGGACCAGGACCGAATCGAGCACCTCACAACCCTCCGGCGTGGTGATCAGCACGGTATAGAGGACGGTGCTCGTTGGTGAAGCCACAGGGTCGGCGATGGCGGCATCGCTAAGGCCCTCCGGTGGTGACCATGCATATGTGTCCCCACCGGACGCTTCGATGGTGACGCTGCCACCGGTGCAGATGAACGCATCGCCCGAGGTGGCGACGGAAGGAACGAAGTAGTTGACGGCGACCGCAGCTGTATCAGAGCTGCAGGCATCGCTGACCACCACCACCCAAACACCTGCGGTGTCCGACACCAGCGTGGGATCGGGCACGACCGCGGAGGAAAGACCGTTGGTGGTCAACCAGAGGTAGTCTTCACCGCCACTGGCCTGCAACTGAACGGGATCGCCGGGACACGTGGGAAGCACGGGCTGGGTGGTGGCCTGAACGGGCGGTGTGACCGTGACGATGAGGGTGGCCGTATCGGTGGTGAAGCACGTGTTGGCGGGATCCAACAGGACCATCCGGACGGTGTAAACACCGGGCTCCTCGAACACATGTGCGGGCTCTTCCTCCGTACTCGGCGGAGAGCCATCGCCGAAGACCCATTCGTATTGCGATCCTCCAAAACTGAAATTGATGAATTGGGTGGATTGTCCGGGGCACACTTCATCGGGTCCGTCGATGGCGATGTTCGCAATGGGCTGACCAAGACTGAACTTGAACACACCCAGATTGCAATTGGGGCTGCCGTTCGTATTGCTCCACGCCCCGGGGGTGGTGGGGAAGTCATCGTTGCTGCCACAGCCCGCGCACACCGCCTGATAGATGGTACCGTTCTTGTCGAAGCGACTGGTGCCACCATCCACGTGTTCATTGCTCAGTGCACCGCCGAAATAGGAACCATAATTGAGCGCCGTGGCGTCCGGCTCCAACACCATCAGGTAGAAGTCCCCCCCATTGGTCGTGCTTTGGAACGCGTCCGGTGTGATGGGCAGGCCGCTGATCGGTTCACCCAGCACACCACCGCCCCATGCGCTCAGGTAGATCTGGTCACAATCGCTCGCAAGGAAGGCCGTGGGCGAAAGACGGGTGCCCTGCGTGTTGCCCAGGCGCGTGCTCCACAGCCTCGTGGCCATGTTATTGGTGTACTTCTGCATGAACAGGTCGCCGCCTGGGTTGCCATAACGCCCTGCGGTGATCGGCAGATCGCCTTCGGTCTGGCCAAGGACGTACACATTGTCCGCCTGATCGAGCTGGAGCAGATAGGTCTGATCGAACGCTGCGGAGCCGATGTAGGTGCTCGCCAGCAATGCGTTCCCTGTGGCAGAATAGCGTGCCACATAGCCATCCACCACACCTTGGAAAACGGGGCCTGGAACACCTGGTGTGACCGGCATGTCCGCGCTGCGCGTACCTCCCGTGAAGAACATGCGCCCGGCGGAATCGAACTGCACGCCCAGTCCGTTGTCATGTCCACTCCCGCCATGGAACGTGGCCCACTCCAACGTGCTGAGCGCCGCATCCATGCGGAAGAAATAGCCATCCAGCACGCCCCCGAAGGTCGACTGCGGGGCATTGGCGCTCACAGGAGCATCGGCGCTTGCCGTGCTGGTGGCGATCACCGGCCTGCCCGCTGCATCCAACACGATCTCCCCGCGAAAATGATCGCCGTAGTTATGGGCGAGCAGTTCGGCGTTGTTGAGGCCATCGTTCGCGCTACCACCCACGTAGGTGCATGCCAACAGGCTCGTGGCGTCGGCACTGAGGCGCGCAACGAGGATATCGCTACCCCCCGCCATGTTGAAGCCATATCCGTTCGTGGCACCCGCCCACCCCCCGGATACGTTGCTGATGGAGTTGCCACCATTGAATGCCGTGTCGTACGCACCGGAAGTAACCGGGAAGTCAGTGGATGCCGTGGCCCCCATGACGAACAGTTCGCCTGAATCGTTGCACACCAGGCTGTGCGGTGTTTCGGCGCGGGTGCCACCCAGGTAGGTGCTCCATACCAGAGCGGCACCATCCGGGCTCCACTTGGACAGCCCGATGTCGATGCCACCGTCGAGGAAGGTGTCCTGGAACACCCCCACGGTCGTTGGATAACCGGGGTCGAACACCGTACCTCCGCCGTACAAATGGCCCTCGTCATCATAGGTGGCCGTGTAGCCGAAGTTGTCCCCTGTACTGCCCGTGTAAGAGGAGAACGCAATGGTGGGGTCGATCACCAAGCGGGTTGAAGCATCCAGCATCGGAGCGGAGAACGATACTAGATCGCCCTGCACCATGAACGCTGCATCCACTGCCGACCGACGACCATCCGCGCCGACCGTGTAGGACAGGGGGATCACCTCACGCACACTGCCGTTGCTGAGGGTCACCACCAGCTCGCCGTTCTCCACGTGCAACCCATCCATGCCGCTGTACTGCATGGCCACCTGTGCGGGCCGGGCTCCAGGGTGCACCACGATATCGTACTTGATGCCGGTCCACCCATCGAGCCGGATGTCGATCCCAGGCCAAACATCGCGCAGCACGACCTCGCCAAAGACACCACAGCGCGAGCCCCAGCGGGCCGGATCGTTCCCTTGGAAGAAGTTCTCGTAATAACCCTGATCGGCGGTGGGTTCAGTGTGGTGCGCGCGACCGCCCAGGAACTCCATACGGTAAGCGTGGGTGCGCAGGGGATCAGGCGGATGGCCGTCCCCTTCACCGTGGTGATGGCCGAACGGTCCACCGGTGGATAGCACGAATGTGAATCCTGTGCGCTCCACGAAGAGCGCTCCTCCGGGCACCCGCGCCCGATAGAGCACCTCGGCGGGCCATTGACCACGGTTCTCCGTAAAGCGCGCGACAGGGGCTCCTGCGTTGACGCGGGAGCACAGCAGAACGAGCAACAGGAACAAGCCACGCATAAGGGACCGTCTGGAAGGAGAGCAAGTTACGGCTGTATGACAGGCTTCCCCGCTCCCACGTTGCCTTGGGCTGGAGAGCTGATGGCACCGGCGTACCTTTGCCGGGCGTTCGGACCAGCCCGGACGCGCCACCCCTTCCCGATGAGCGACGCGATCAAACATGAATGCGGGATCGCCCTGATCCGCCTGCGGAAGCCGCTGCGCCACTACCAGGAACAGCACGGGACGGCGCTTTACGGCCTCAACAAGCTGTACCTGCTGATGGAAAAGCAGCACAACCGCGGCCAGGACGGGGCGGGTGTTGCCACCATCAAGCTGGACCCCACACCCGGCACGAACTTCATCGATCGCGAACGCAGCACCGAGAAACAGGCGATCCAGCTCATCTTCGGGCAGATCGACAAAGGCCTGCGCAAGGCTGTGGGTGAGGATACCGCCCTGCTGAAGGACACCGACTGGTTGAAGCAGCACGTTCCCTTCCTAGGTGAACTGCTGCTGGGACACCTGCGCTATGCCACGCACGGGGCGGGCGGGCTGGAGAACTGCCACCCACGCCGCCGCCTGAGTAACTGGATGTCGCGCAACCTGGTGGTGGCCGGCAACTTCAACATGACCAACGTGGATGAGCTCTTCAGCCTCCTGGTGAGCATCGGCCAGTCCCCCAAGGAACTGAGCGACACCATGACCGTGCTGGAGAAGTTCGGGCACTTCCTGGACATGGAGAACGACCGCCTGGCCGCCATCCACCGGCAACTTGGCTACAACGACCGCCAGATCAGTGCGGTGATCGCTGAGAAGCTTGATGTGCGTTCCATCCTGCAACAGAGCGCCGTGGATTTCGACGGCGGCTATGCCCTCGCCGGCCTTATCGGGCATGGGGATGCCTTCGTGATGCGCGACCCCAACGGCATCAGGCCCTGCTTTTGGTACGCCGACGATGAGGTGGTGGTGGCTGCCAGCGAGCGCCCCGCCATCCAGACCGCCTTCCACCTGCCCACAGAGGCCGTGAAGGAGTTGACGCCGGGCCACGCGCTCATCATCCGTAAGGACGGCAGCTACAGTGAGCAGATGGTGGTGGAGCCTGGGGAAAAGCGCTCCTGCAGCTTCGAGCGCATCTACTTCAGCCGCGGCAGTGACCGGGATGTATACCAGGAACGGATCGCCCTTGGCCGCAGCGTGTGCCCGGCCATTCTGGACGCGGTGGACCACGATCTGGAGCACACGGTGTTCAGCTTCATCCCCAACACTGCGGAAGTGGCGTGCTACGGCATGCTGAAGGAGATGGAGGACGAGTTGGACCGGGTGAAGGAAAAGCGCATCCTGGCCCTGGGTACGCAGCCTGACACCGCGGAACTACGCCGCATCCTGGCCTTGCGACCGCGCTTGGAGAAGGTGGCCATCAAGGACGCCAAGCTCCGCACCTTCATCACTTCTGACGATGCGCGCGACGACATGGTGGCGCACGTGTACGACATCACCTATGGCACGGTGCGGCCCGGGGTGGATGACCTGGTGGTGATGGACGACAGCATCGTGCGCGGCACCACCCTGAAGCAGAGCATCCTGAAGATGTTGGACCGGCTGGGGCCGAAGCGCATCGTGGTGGTGAGCAGTGCGCCGCAGATCCGCTACCCGGACTGCTACGGCATCGACATGGCCAAGATGGGCGACCTGGCCGCTTTCCGAGCTGCGGTGGCCTTGCTGGCGGAGACCAAGCAGGAGAACATCCTGGATGATGTGTACGAGCGTGCGTTGGCCATGGTGGGACGCCCCTTGATCGAGCAGGAGAACGTGGTGAAGGACGTTTACCGCCCGTTCACGCCGCAACAGATCAGTGATAAGATGGCCGAGCTCCTGACCCCGGAAGGCATCAACGCCGAGGTGAAGCTGGTGTTCCAGAGCATTGAAGGGCTGCATGCCGCCTGTCCGGGCCATAGCGGCGACTGGTACTTCACCGGCAACTATCCCACACCGGGTGGCAACCGCGTGGTGAACCGCGCGTACATCAATTACCGCGAAGGACGCAACGTGCGTGCCTACTGACGGACGATCCAACCGCGTCTGTTCATCCTTCGGAGCATCTTGCGCTTCACTGCGAGGCGACCATCGCCGTGCAGCACGATCCGGCAGTCGTTGTCCATGGTAAGCTGGGCGCCGTCCTCCACCTGCAGGTAAGCACCGGGCAGCACGTGCACCACCGATCCCCGTCGCAGCTCCAGACGTGACCCTGAACGTACATGCAGATGTGCCCCGCCCTGGAGCGTGAAGCGCGTGGGCGGTGCGAAGTAGGTGTTTCCATGCGCGCGCTCCGGACCGCTGTAGCGGGTGGGTGTGAGCGAGCGATCGATCAACAGCGTGGCGCCGTTCTGCACGGTGAGCGATCGGCCATCACGGCCTCTGAGCGGCGGCAGCACGATGCTATCCGAGCACCACCGCACGTCGCGCTCCAGTACCGTATCGTCGGCGCGCACCCGCACCTTCAACACACCGACCGGCGCACCTTCCAGCAGCTCCACGGACATCCCGTTGAGGTAGGTGGCGCGCACGTCCGGGGGACCATCATGAACGGCACGTGTGGCATTGCTAACACGGGTCAACTGTGGCACCAGTGCGGGATTGGTGGCCATACCAATGATGGAATTCCCTCCCACCCGGAAGAGCTGGTCGTTGCGGCCATAGAAGGCAGCACGGTCCTGTGCCTCGCCGTTCACCATGCGGGTGTTGGGCACAAGGTGTTCGCCACGGGACAACTTGCCATCGTTGTTGCGGTCCACGAGCGGCAGCTCCCATTCGTGATTGCCGGTGAACGGGTTGGCCCGTGCGGGCTCCATGGCGTATGCGATGCTCCGTTGACCACCATAGGGACAATCGCTGACCGCCTCACCGTACAGGGAGAGGTCGAAGAGGCCATTGGCCGGCAAGGGACGCAGGTAATCTGCGTGGCCGCTGAAGAGATCGGGGCCACTGCGACGCTCACGGTCCACCTGTATGGTGGCCGACATGCCTGGCAGCAAAGTGTCCATGCATGGCCTCCGCTGGTAGTGGAAAATATCGGTGGGGCTGCCGTTGAAGGCACTGCCCTGGTGGTTCTCCAGCCACAGCCATTGCTGATAGTGATCAGCGGGTATGAACGGCAGGCGGATGCGGATGACATCGCCCGAGCTGACGAAGTCGCGCAAGAGGAACACGCCGGTATCGCCTGCAAGGGGATCCAGGTCGCCGTTCACGTTCCGACCGTTCGCATCCTGGACGTTGAGGCGATGCAAGGCACCCGGTGGACGCCAGCCGAGGCGGTCGCGGTCCCAACCTGCGGCGGTCATCAGTGCACTGCCACTGGCCCCCATCATACTGTGGCCACCTTGCAGGGGAAGGAAGAAGCTGTTGAACTGCGCCGCATTGCCACCACCGCTGTGGAAGTTGTTCCCGCCCAACAGCAGGTGGTTGAACTCGTGCTTGAGGATCTCGAAGGGGAGCCCGTTCATACCACCGAAGCGGCTCTGGGTATCGCTCTCGTAGCCGAACAACTTGCCGATGCTACCAGGGTCGGTGCTGCCTTGGCCGTGCGTGAGACCGCTGTTGCGCACGATCACCATCACATGGTCGTAGCGGTGCGGATCATCGGGCCGGTGCTCCTTGGGCATGCCGGGCTGGCCGCCGTCGCGCCAGTGGTCGAAGTCAGCGATGCCCAGGCCATGGCGGGTGGACAGGCTTCCTGTGGCATTGGCCACACGGGCGGCCAACGTGCCGATGCCATGCGCGTTGGTGACCGACGGGTGCTCGCTCTGTCGAATGGTGATGAGCCGGTCCAGGTAATCCCCGAGGACTTGATAATGGCCCAGGGAGATGTCGTGGTAGTAGCGGGATACCTGAGCCACCGGTGGCTGTTGTGGATGCGGATCGAAGAGGTCGTCCTTCCAGGTGGGCAGTTGTCCCGTTGGCCAGTGGCTCAGGTCCTTCGACGCCGGATCCCTGGCCGGGTCGATGTCCCAGTCGATCTCGGCGAACAGAACGAGTACGCGGATCGTGCCATGGGGCGACAGGTGCCAGCCGTGGGTGCTGTTGGGTAGCTCAGTGGTATCGGGCTGAGCCGCGCACAGACCCGCAACCAACACCAAGGACAGGGACATCCAGCGCATGTCCCGAAGGTAGTGCTACTGCTTCGGTGCCTTGTACAAGGGCACCGTGCTGCACGGCTCGCCGAACATGAGCGACTTCACCACCGGCAGCAGCTTCGCGCTCAACTCCACGTAGGCGTTAAGCGGCACGGGCAGCTTGCTGCAGCCCTTCACCACCACGCGGGCATCGCGGTAGGGCTCGATATCCAACTGCTGAACGAAACGCGTGAAGATGGCGCGCTCCAGTTGCTCCGCATCGCCTTGCGTCACGAAGGCCGCGAAAGGCTGCAGGTGCGTGGCAACCAGCATGAAGGCCCAGGTGGGTACGATGGCATCGGCGCTGCAATGCACGCTCACGAACTGGCCCGTGTACTGCGACCAATCATGCTCCTTGCAGAACGCACGCAGGTCATCCTCCTTCAGCGCGATCTCTTGCCACAAGAGCGGCTTCAAGTCGAAGACCACCCGCTCGCCAGCCGGGTACAGCTCCTCCAGGTCGAGGGTGATGATGCCGGAGGAGGCGACTTTGT
>CAYZBO010000032.1:0-30868 GCA_964476665.1 uncultured Chryseobacterium sp.
CATCTGGGCGCCCATGTTCTCCACGGCGTCCTTCAGCTCGATCTCCTTGGCCACGCTCACCCCGTCCTTGGTCACCTGGGGAGCGCCGAATTTCTTGTCGATGATCACGTTGCGGCCCTTGGGACCGAGGGTCACCTTCACGGCGTTCGCGAGGTGGTCAACGCCGCGCTTCAGGCGGTCACGGGCGTCGATGTCGAACTGGATGTTCTTGGCTGCCATTGTTCCTTCTGGTTTTACTTAGTTCAACACAGCGTAGATGTCGCTCTCACGCATGATCAGGTAGTCCTTGCCCTCGTAGCTGAGCTCCGTGCCGCTGTACTTGCCGTACAGCACCTGGTCGCCCACTTTCACGCTCAAGGGGGTCACCTTGCCGTCGTCTGCAACGCGACCCGAACCCACGGCGATGATCTTACCGCGCTGGGGCTTCTCCTTGGCCGTGTCAGGGATGATGATGCCACCCTTGGTGGTCTCTTCAGCGGCTGCGGCCTCTACGAGGACGCGGTCCGCCAACGGTTTAACGTTTGCCATGTTGATGGATGATGATGGGTTGATCGTTGGGTGAAGGCACCGAGCCTTCGCGCGGCCCTCCGCTCAAGCCCCGTGCCACTGCCCATGCCGGCACGCTTGGCTGTCATCTTTTCGGCAGCAATGTCCCGATCGTCAGGTGCCCCTGTCAAGCTGGCAATACACCCCCACCATGTGACCAAAAAGAAAGAGGGCCTTTCGACCCTCTTTCGCAAGCTTTTGTGCGTGTTGACGGTTACTCCGTCGGGGCCTGTCCTTCCGCCGGGGGGACTGCCTCGCCACCCTCCTCCATGGCGCCATCAGCGCCCTCAGTCGTCTCCACGTTCTCGCTGGCGGTGTCCAGTTCGTCCTGCAGCACCACGTTCGAGCCGCGGTCCTGCAGACCAGCCGATACCAGGCACAATACCATCAGGGCCGTGGCCAGCGTCCAGGTGCTCTTCTCCAGGAAGTCGGCCGTGCGCTGCACACCACCGATCTGTTGGGCGCCCGTGAAACCCGCTGCCAGACCGCCACCCTTGGGGTTTTGGGCCAGCACAACAAGGGCCAACAGCCCGCAAATGACAAGGATGATGATGGAGATCGCGACCATGGTCTCAGGTGTTCAATTGCTCTTCCAGCGAACGGGAAAGGGCGGCAAAGTAAGCGCTTTTTTCGGGGTACTTCAAGGCCAGCTTACGGTACGCGTCGATGGCCTTTTGCAGATTGCCCTGTTTCTCATAGATCCGGGCCAGCGTCTCGGTCACCAATCCGGCACTGTCGTCCAAGCTCTTCTTGGCCGCCTGCTGGGGGGTGAAGAAGGTGGCTTTCTTGGTGGGTGCCGGGGTTTCCTGCTGGATGAACCGGTCGATCAACGAGCCCGCGTCCACCGGTGTGGCCACCTTCGTACTGATACCGTGCGTTGCACCGGGGGAGGGCATGGGTACCGGCGCCTCAGCTGCTTTCTCGTTCATCGGGGTTGGCGCGGCCGCAGCCATGGCCGGTGGTACGGGTGCGACCTCTGGTCCTGCCTCGCTCAACCACTTGGTGAAGCGCAGGCGGGTGTTCGCAGGGCGTGCCACGGTGCGCAGTGCTGCCAGAGGCTCCCCTGCGGGTGATGGGGATGCTGCTTCCTCGGGAGCCGTCATCGGCACGGGTGCGGAGGTCGCTGCGGGGACGTGCGGTTCCTCGGCCGACGGCACGGTCCTGGGTGGCGGTGCGTGCAGTGTCAGATCATAAACGCTTGCCAGCGCCGACTCCAGGATCTGCCGCTCCAACGGATCCTCTGCCGCCGAACGAGCCGCAGCACTTGGGGAGGGGCGTTCTTCCAGCCCGGTGTGCCCGGCCTGGCTCGCTTCATCCACCGCGGTGGATGCGGTTTCCGCCACTTCGGGTACAACGGTGGCCACAACGGTCTGTACAGCCGGTGCCACAGGCTCCACGGATGGCTGTTCGGTCACCTCGCGCGCTGGTTCGGTCACCACATCGGCGATAGCGGTCGATGCAGCGGCCGCGGTGCTTGGCTCCACCTGCACCACCTGCATGGGCGCGGATCGACGCTCTTCCGCAAGCCGCGAGGGACGCTCCACCAGGTCATAAAGCACCGCCCGCGAGGGGATGTGCGCAGCTGCGCGCTGTAGACCGCTGTCCGATCGCACATCGCCCGAAGCCCGCTCGCCCACCGTGCGCAACAGCTGTGCCCCGGCGAACCAGGGCGCGCGTTCGCTCAGCTCGCGCAGGGCGGCCATGTCCTGCTGCTCCACGGCAAGCGGCGTGCGGATCAGGCGGTCCAGTTGTTCGCGTTCCATGGCTGCGTCACCAGTTGCCCAAGGTACGGTCGAAGATGTCCTGTGCCAGCTGATCACTGATCTGCTCCACCAGCCGCTCCTCCACGCTCACCAGGTCCTGACTACTTTCGTAATCGGCGAAGCGGGTGTAGCTGGAACTGTTGTTCTTTGACGGTTCCAGGTTGTTCACGTAGTCCACCCGCACCGTCAGCGTCAAGCGGTTCAGCGCGGCCGTTTCGTTGGCCTGGATGCTCACCGGTTGCACATCGTAGCCCGTGATGCTGCCGCTGTAGTGTACATCGCCGTCCTGCTGCGCCAGCTTCAACGGCGTCTGGGCCAGCAGGAGGTCGCGCAGGGTCTCGGTGAAGATCTGTGCGCTTTGCGGGGTGGCCAGGGGACTGCCCGTGGTGAAGAGTTCCACGCTCACCGTACGCGCCGCACCCACATCACCACCCGTGAAGGAGTAGTTCACCCGACAACCCGGCAGCAGCAACAGCACCACCGCCAGCGACCCAACGATCCAGCGCACTATGCCACCCTCCCGCATCATGCGATGCCGTATTCCTTGATCTTGCGGTACAGCGTGCGTTCGCTGATGCCCAACTCCTGCGCCGCGTTCTTCCGACGGTTGCGGTGCTTGTGCAGGGCCTTCTGGATCAGCTCACGCTCCTTGGCCTCGATGCTCAGGCTCTCCTCCACTTCGGTATGCTCCACATCCTCGTCCACCGCGCCCGGCAACTGGATGCTCATGGAGCCCTGGCCCGGCGTGTTGGGAATGATCAGCTCCTCGCGGTAGAGCGGTGGCATCGGTCCGGCGAGCGGCTGCCCGTTCGTGAGCGCCTTCACCTGTTCCTTCAACGCGTTCAGATCGCTCTTCATATCGAAGAGGAACTTGAAGATGAGCTCGCGCTCGTTGATGCTGTCCGCGCCGCCGCCAGCACCCGACCGCCCCAGAGGCACCAGTCCGCTCTGCTCCTCGGGCAGGTAGTGGCGCAGGGTGGCGGCGTTCACCTCGCGCTGCTGTTCGATCACGCTCATCTGCTCCACCAGGTTGCGCAGCTGACGCACGTTGCCGGGCCAGCGGTAGGCGTTCAGCAGGGGCAGCGCATCGTCCCGCAGTTGCAGGGGCGGAGCCTTGTAGCGGCCGGCCGTCTCCTGGGCGAAATAGCGGAACAGCAGGTGGATGTCCTCCTTGCGTTCGCGCAACGAAGGCACCTGGATGGGAATGGTGTTCAGGCGGTAGTAGAGGTCCTCGCGGAAGGTGCCCCGCTGCACGGCCTGCAGCATGTTCACGTTGGTGGCGGCCACCACGCGCACGTTGGTCTTCTGGGCCTTGCTGCTGCCCACACGGATGAACTCGCCCGTCTCCAGCACCCGCAGCAGACGCACCTGGGTGGTCAACGGCAGTTCGCCCACTTCGTCCAGGAAGATGGTGCCGCCATTGGCCACTTCGAAGTAGCCTTTGCGGGCCTCGTGCGCCCCGGTGAAGGAGCCCTTTTCGTGACCGAAGAGTTCGCTGTCGATGGTGCCCTCGGGGATGGCGCCGCAGTTCACCGCAATGTACGGCCCGTGCTTGCGGGCACTGTAAGCGTGTACGATCTGCGGCATCACCTCCTTACCCGTGCCGCTCTCCCCTTGGATCAGCACCGTCAGGTCCGTGGGCGCCACCTGCGCGGCGATCTCGATGGCACGGTCCAGCAGTGGGGAGGTTCCCACGATGCCGAAGCGCTGTTTGATGGGCTGTACGTTCATGCTTCCGCAGGTGCTGCATCAATTACTTCGAGCACCTCGCCCTGCAGGCTTCCGCTCGTGGCCGAGGTGATGCGGACACGGATGAATTGGCCGGTGGTGATCTCTCCCGGAGGGTCATCGACCCACCGGGATACGATCACCACCGCGTTCTGCGTGTTCCGCCCATACATATGCTCTGCGCTGCGCTTGCTCACCCCTTCGATCAGCACGGTGTGTACTTGCCCAACGTAGCTCGCCATGCGCGCGGCGCTCAATTGCTTCTGCCGATCGATGATCTCCTGCAGGCGCTGGCTCTTCACCACGTCCGGTACATCGTCGGCGTACTTGCGGGCCGCCAGGGTCTTCGGACGCTCGCTGTACTTGAACATGAAGGCCATGTCATACCCCACTTCGCTCATCAGCGAAAGGGTCTCCGCATGGTCGGCGTCCGTCTCTCCGCAGAAGCCCGCGATGATGTCCGTGCTGATGGCACAGTCCGGCATGTGGCGCCGGATGCTGGCGATGCGCTCCAGGTACCACTCCCGCGAGTAGCCCCGGTTCATGCGCTGCAACACCGCGCTGCTGCCGCTCTGCACGGGCAGGTGGATGTACTTGCAGATGTTGTCGTAGCGCGCCATCACCGCCAGCACCTTGTCGGTCATGTCCTTCGGGTGACTGGTGCTGTAGCGGATGCGCATGCCCGGCACGGCCAGGGCCACCAGTTCCAGCAGGTCAGCGAAATCAACGGTGGCCGCCGTATCGTCGATAGGTCGACCCGGTGGGTCGACGCTACGGGTGCCTTCTGCACCCGCATCGGTCGTCGACACGGTCGGCTTCCACTTGTACGAATCAACGTTCTGCCCCAACAACGTCACCTCCTTGTAGCCCTTGGCCCACAGGTCGCGGCATTCATCCACGATGCTGTGCGGATCACGGCTGCGCTCACGGCCCCGGGTGAAGGGCACCACGCAGAAAGCGCACATGTTGTCGCAGCCCCGCATGATGGTGACGAAGGCCGTTACCCCGTTCGTGTCCAACCGCACGGGCACGATCTCGCCGTAGGTCTCCTCGCGGCTCAGCAGCACGTTCACCGCCTTCTGACCCGTACCCACCTTCTCCAGCAGCTCTGGCAGTGTACGGTAGGCATCGGGGCCCACCACCAGGTCCACCACTTTCTTCTTCTCCAGCAGGTCCTCGCGCATCCGCTCCGCCATGCATCCCAGCACGCCCACCTTCAAGCCCTTGTTGCGGGCCTTCAGGTTGTTCATCTCGTTGATGCGCTGCAGCACGGTGTACTCCGCCTTCTCACGGATGCTGCACGTGTTCAGCAGCACCAGGTCGGCCTCCTCGGCGCTCTGCACAGGGGTATAGCCGTCCTTCGCCAGGATGCTCGCCACGACCTCACTGTCGCTCACGTTCATCTGGCAGCCGTAGCTCTCGATGTAGACCTTCTTCTGCACGGGCCTCGGAAAAGGAGTGCAAAGGTACGGGGCTTTCCGGGAAGCTGCCAAGCTGTCAGGCCGTTGAGCGCGCGCCCGATCTGCGTAATTTCGGTGTATGCTTCGCCTTCTCATACTGTGGCTCGCTGTCGCGGTGGTACAGCAATTGGGCGCACAGTTCGATGTGGGTGCCACCTTGGGTGTGCAACGTTCTGACATCCGTGGTCGAGCATCAGAGGGGCACACTTCAGCGAGTTTCTACAATGTGGAGCGGCCCCAAGCGAACTTCGGACTGTTCTACCGCGAACGGCATGGTTCGCATACCAACCTGGGACTGGAGCTGACCTGGATGCGGAGCGAGTTCGATGCATCCCTCTACGAAGGCAGTTTGGCGGGTGGGATGGGAACGAACGTTCACGTGGTGCTCCATACCCTCAACCTGGCCGTCCTTCCAGAGGTGAGGCTGAGCGGGCGCTACTCAGCTGTGCTGCGCTTCGGTTTGGCGGCTGGTGTGCGTGTTGCGGGTAGCATGTCCGGCAGGCGGTATAGCAGTGCGCCTTACTCGGGGACCACGGAAACCTTTTTTTCCAATGCCGAGCCTGATGTTTTTGGCGGGGAGTTGCGTGCCATCTTCGGGTTCGGTTTCTATGTGCCAGTGGGTGCTCGAAGCGGTATCACGATCGACCCCTATGTGGCGAGAGGATCAATGCTGTTGAAGCGGGATCCGGGCTCCATATCCAACGAGGTGGGCCTTCGCTTGGGCTGGGCGCTTCGCATAATGGGCAAAGGGCTTTCCCGCTGGTTGGACGAGCGCGTGCCGACCCCTCCGGATGGACCGAATTGGCCGTAGGTCACGAACGTTCAGTTCTTCCCCTTCCCCTTCCGCTCCTTCACCTCCTCCTTCACCAAGGTGCCCTCCGGCAGCAGGAACAGCTCCGCCTTCTTGCTCGCGCTCTTCACATCCACCTTGTACAGCTGCACATGGGTCGGCGTCCGGTGCTCCTCCACATCATCGATCTCCCAACCCGAATAGTGACCGGTAAGGAGGGTCTTGTGCACGGCTTTGGGTAGCTCCTCCTTACGGATGTCGTGTTCCGTGCGCACCCATACGCCGGCGCTGGTGTACACCGCCGTGTGCTTCTCGCCCTTCACGTTGAACACGGCCCGGTAGAGCTTCGCCCCCTGCTTCCATTCCTTCACCGCAGCCGTGGGGTGCTGCTGTAACAGGTGGGCCAGCGCTGCGGGCGGCGGGGTTACGGTGGTGCTTTGCGCAGCCAAGGCCTGTGCCACGGTCAGCAACACGGTGATCAGAACGGTACGGGTCATGCGGCGAAGATCGGTGACGCGGTAGCACCAGTGGAGCATGCTCATCGCCCCGGCAGATACTCCAGGCTTACACTATTAATGCAATAGCGCAACCCCGTCGGCTTCGGGCCATCATCGAACACGTGGCCCAGGTGAGCGTTGCACCGCCCGCAGGTGGTCTCCGTGCGCACCATGCCATGGCTGCGGTCCTCGTGGTACAGGATGGCGTCCTTGCGCTCGGGCTGGAAAAAGCTGGGCCAGCCACAACTGCTGCTGAACTTGGCGTCCGCCTTGAACAGCACGTTGCCGCACACCGCACACGCATAGGTGCCGATGCCTTCAAAGTCCCAGTACTTGCCCGTGAAGGCCCGCTCCGTCCCTTTCTCGAAGGCGATGTAGTAGAGGTCCGCAGGTAGCAGCTTCTTCCACTCGCTCAAGGGCACGTTCAGCTTGGACGTGTCGGTGTGCGAGTAGTACGGGTTCGTGCTGTGGTCGTATTGGGTCATGTTGTCCATGGAAGCGGTGGTCTTGGCGCCCGGCTGCCCGTTGCAACCCACCGAGCTCAACAGGGTACACAGCATGAGCAAAGCGACGGGGGGGGAGGGGAGGCACATCATCAGGTGACAAAGGTGATGGTACAACGACGAATTGGCCCGGTTCGTTCATGGCGCTGGTCCACATCAGCTGTGTGTTGAAAAAAACCTTCCCCCTAAAGGGGAAGCCCTTCAGCCTGCGGGGGATGAGTGCAGCAACCCACCCTCCGCACTGTTTCTTTGCCGTCCCTCAGACCGTACCGAAGCATGGCAAAGAAGGATTCCGGCAGTGACCTGGTGATCGTGGAGTCGCCCGCAAAGGCGAAGACCATTGAGAAGTACCTCGGCGATGGATTCACCGTCCTCAGCAGCTATGGTCATGTGCGCGATCTGCCCGAACGCGACCTGAGCGTGGATGTGGAGAAAGGCTTCGAGCCCACCTACATCATCCCCGATGACAAGAAGGCCCGCCTTCAGGAACTGCGGAAGGCCAGCGCCAAGGCCGGTACCGTGTGGCTCGCAACTGATGAAGACCGCGAAGGGGAGGCCATCAGCTGGCACCTGAAGGAGGCCCTCGACCTGCCCGATAGCAAGGTGAAGCGCATCACCTTCAACGAGATCACCAAGCAGGCCGTGCTCAAGGCCATCGCCAATCCGCGCAGCATCGATATCCACCTGGTGGACGCCCAACAGGCCCGCCGTGTGCTCGATCGTCTGGTGGGCTACGAACTGAGCCCGGTGCTCTGGCGCAAGGTGAAACCCAGCCTCAGCGCAGGTCGTGTGCAGAGCGTGGCCGTGCGCCTCATCGTGGAGCGGGAACGCGAGATCCTCGACTTCACCAGCAAGAGCGCGTATCGCATCACCGCGCTCTTCAACACCGGCAGTGGCGCCGCCGTGAAGGCCGAACTGCCCACCCGCTTCCCCACCGCCTCCGAGGCGCTCGCCTTCGTGAAGAGCTGTGTGGACGCCAGCTTCACCGTGCAGGCCGTGGAGAAGAAGCCGGGCAAGCGCACACCCGCCGCGCCCTTCACCACCTCCACCCTGCAACAGGAGGCCAGCCGAAAGCTGGGCTTCGGGGTGGACCGCACCATGCGTATCGCCCAAGGGCTCTACGAGCAGGGGCACATCACCTACATGCGTACCGACTCGGTGAACCTGAGCGATACGGCCGTGGCCGCCGCCGCCGAGCAGATCACCGCGCAGTACGGCGCCCGCTACAGCAAGACCCGCCGATACACCAGCAAGAGCAAGGGCGCCCAGGAAGCGCACGAGGCCATCCGCCCCGCCGATATGAAGGTGCGCACCGCAGGCAACGACCGCGATGCCGAACGCCTCTACGACCTCATCTGGAAGCGCACCATCGCCAGCCAGATGGCCGATGCCGAACTGGAGAAGACCGTGGTGGACATCGCCATCAGCACCCGTCCGGCCGAGCCCCTCAAGGCCTCCGGCGAAGTGATCGTGTTCGATGGCTTCCTGAAGGTGTACCTGGAAGGCAAGGACGATGAGGAAGGCGAGGAGCAGGAAGGGCTGCTGCCCGAGATGCGCCAGGGCGAACAGCTGCTGCTGCAACAACTGCAGGCCACCGAACGCTTCGATCGTCCTGCGCCGCGCTACACCGAGGCCAGCCTGGTGAAGAAGCTGGAGGAACTCGGCATCGGCCGCCCCAGCACCTATGCCGCCACCATCAGCACCGTGCAGAAGAAGGGATACGTGGTGAAGGAGGACCGCGAAGGGACCAGGCGCAACTACGGCATCATCACCCTGGCCAACGGCGCCATCGAACAGACCGTGGGCAGCGAGAACGTGGGTGCCGAGAAGCAGAAGCTCTTCCCCACGGACATCGGCATGGTGGTGAACGATTTCCTCGTGGAGCACTTCCCCACCGTGGTGGACCTGCACTTCACCGCCAAGGTGGAGGAGGAGTTCGATGTGATCGCTGAAGGCCGTGAGAACTGGCGCGAAATGATCGCCCGCTTCTACAAGCCGTTCCACGCCACCATCGGCACGGTGAGCGAGACCGCCGAACGCGCCACCGGCGCCCGCGAACTGGGCCTTGATCCGGTCAGTGGCAAGAAGATCTACGCCCGCATCGGCCGCTTCGGACCCATGATCCAGATCGGTGAGGCCGACGATGCCGAGAAGCCCCGCTTCGCCAGCCTGCGCAAGGACCAGAGCATCGGCTCCATCACCCTGCAGGAAGCGCTGGACCTCTTCAAGCTGCCCCGAACCCTGGGCGAACACGAAGGCGACATCGTCTCGGTGGGCATCGGTCGCTTCGGCCCCTACGTACGCATGGGCAGCACCTACGCCAGTCTTACCCCGGAGGACGATCCGCTGGAGATCGACCTGCGCCGCGCGGTGGAACTGGTGGACCAGAAGCGCATCGCCAACGCCACCCGCGAGCTGGGCGAATACAAGGGCGGCATGATCGTGCAGGGCCGCGGTCGCTTCGGTCCCTTCGTGAAGCACGGCTCGGTCTATGCCAACGTACCCCGCACCGAGGATCCCGCCACCGTCACCTTGGAGCGCGCCATCGAGCTCATCGAAGCCAAGCTGGCCGGTGCACGGCAGAACGTCTTGAAGGAGTTCGAAGGCTCCGCCGTTCAAGTGCTGGACGGTCGTTATGGCCCTTACATCACCGACGGCAGCAAGAACGCCAACCTGCCCAAGGACACCAAGGCTGATGACCTCACTTTGGAACGTGCGCTGGCCCTGCTGGCCGAAGCACCTGAGCGGAAGGGCAGGAGCAAAGGACGAGGCGCCGCCACCAAGGCTGCACCGAAGAAGGCCGCAGCAAAGAAGGCTGCCACCAAGAAAGCAGCTCCGAAGAAGGCGGCTGCGAAGAAGGCTGCGGCAAAGAAGAGCGCTGGCAAATAGGGGTTGCCAACAGCGGCCTGTGGGCATCACACCTCTGCCGGTCGCCGTTCACCCCGGTGCCGATCCGAACTTCGTGCGGTCGCTGCTCGTTCCATGTATCGGAGGAGCAGCGGTGGCCTTCGTGCGGAATGGACCTCAGCATCTACTTCAAGCCTTCGTACCGCTTCGGCGCCCAGCGGCCCGAGTGGCTCCCCAGCAGCCTCGGTGAAGCGGCCACCTTCCACAGCGAAGGCGCGCCCTTCCCCGCCTTGGAAGGCTTCAGCATCGCGCTGTTCGGCGTGCTTGACGACCCCGGTCATGCCCGGCCGCGCAATTGTGTGCACGCCCCTGATGCCATCCGCGAGGAGCTCTACCGCCTCTACGCGCCGCCCGGCCTTGCACCCATCGTGGACCTCGGCGACATCCATCCCGGTGCCACCCCGGCCGATACGCAGCACGCCGTGGCCGAGACCCTCGCCCAGTTGATGCGCATGAACATCGTGCCCATCCTGCTCGGTGGTGGACAGGGCCACACCTACGCGCAGTACCTGGCTTACGAGATGCTCGAGCGCACCGCCAACCTGGTATGCATCGACCCGCGCTTCGACCTGGGCGAGCCCGGGCAGGGGCTGGCCGACACCAGCTACCTCAGCCACATCATCCTGCGCCAGCCCAACTACCTGTTCAACTACAGCAACCTGGGCTTCCAGACCTACCTCGTGGACCAGCCGGGCATCGAGCTGATGGACAAGCTGTACTTCGATGCACACCGCCTCGGGGAGCTGCGTGCCAGTATCGCCGATGCGGAGCCCGTGCTGCGCAACGGCGATGCCCTCAGCGTGGACATGAACGCCATCCGTCGCAGCGATGCACCCGGCATCACCCGTCCCGGGCCCAACGGCTTCCACGGTGAGGAGATCTGCCAGCTGATGCGCTATGCCGGTGTGAGCGAGAAGATCACCACCGTAGGGATCTATGAACTGGATCCCACCAAGGACCAGGATGGTACCACGGCGCAACTCGCCGCGCAACTGGTCTGGTGCTTCCTGGATGGCTATCGCAGCCGCACCAACGACCTGCCCTGGCTGGACCGCAAGCGCTTCACCCGCTTCCGCATCCCCATCCGCGGACATGAGCAGGAGCTGGTGTTCTACAAGAGCGACATCAGTGACCGCTGGTGGATGGACGTGCCCTACCGCGCCGAACAGGAGGCCCGGTTCGAACGTCATCACCTCGTGCCCTGCAGCTACGCCGATTACCAGACCGCCTGCCGCGAAGAGGTGCCCGACCGATGGTGGCGCACCTTCCAAAAGCTCAGTTGATCGGCACCCGTTCGCGTACGTTGGATCCCCCGCCCGCCCGATACCGGGAAATTTGGTGGGATCGGATTGTTGCTATATTGGCGCCGGGTTAGCCTCGCCCGGGGGTGCGCAATGCCCCCGGCTGGCCTTGTTAACGGACCGAACCAGAACACGAATGAGGGGGATACTTACGGTCGCTTGCTGCGCGATCCTCGGCGGTGCCACCATGGCCCAGCAGGACCCGCAGTTCACGCAATACATGTTCGATCGCCTGTCGATCAACCCGGCTGTGGCGGGAACCACGGGTCAACTCTGTGCCACCGCCCTGCTGCGGCAGCAATGGAGCGGATTCGATGGCGCTCCGAAGACCGGGTTGTTCAATGCGCACATGGCCATCAACCGGATCAGCAGTGGTGTAGGCCTGTCCGTCTACCTCGATGAGCTCGGACAGCAGAAGACCACCTTCGCCAAACTGCATTACTCCTTCCACCGCAAGATCGGTGCCGGGACCTTCGGTGTGGGCCTTTCCTTCGGCATGCTCACGCATCGCCTGGGCAACAACTGGGTGGCCCGCCAGTCACCTGCCTTGGATGATGCCATCCCAGCGGGTGGTGCAAGTGATTTCGGCCTCGACCTGGGTGCCGGTCTGTACTACACCTCACCCACCTTCTGGATCGGCCTTTCCAGCACCCACCTCACCGAGGTGAAGATGGATGCGGTGAGCATCCAGACGCGTCGGCACTACTTCGTGCAGGCCGGTTATGATTGGGCCATCAATGGCGACAAGAAATACGTGCTACAACCGAGCGTGCTGATGAAGAACGATGGCGGTGGGTCCACCCAGCTCGACATCAACGCGACCTTCCTGTATAATAACGCCTTGTGGCTGGGCGTTTCCTACCGTACCGAGGATGCCATCGCGCCCCTGCTCGGCTACCAGTTCAAGCCCAACGAAAAGTCGATGCTGCGCCTCGGTTACAGCTATGATGTGACCACCTCGCGCCTGAAGAACTACAGCAGCGGAAGCCATGAGGTCATGCTGAACTACTGCATCCTCCTGGAGAAGAAACCAGATACCCAGATCTACAGGAACGTTCGCTTCCTCTGATCCTTCCCGTAACCAACTAAACCCCACTGCCGTATACGACCCCGGTCTTAGGTGTTGCTTACCCTTCACCTTATCGGGCAGGACCTGCAAGGAACCACGGAACGGCATAAACGGAAGAACATGGAACGTCCCATCTTTTATCTCTGTGCCATCGGCTTGCTGGCGAGCTGCGGACAGGGTGGTCAGGGGCAGCTCATTGGTGTCCAGGGCAGACCCGGCTGGTACCAGGTGGATCCCTATGGCATGAACTACCTTCCCATGGGTAGTTTCGTCATGGGGCCCTCCGATCAGGATGTCCCTTATGCGCTGGTGACCAAGAGCAAGACGGTCTCCGTCCAAGCGTTCTACATGGACCAGACGGAGATCACCAACAACGAGTATCGTCAGTTCGTGTTCTACGTGCGTGACTCCATCGCCAAGCGCATCCTTGGCGACGAGGACATTGGCGAGCACGTGATCACCGAGGACGAGTTCGGCGAGGAGATCGATCCGCCGGTGATCAACTGGCGCGAGCGCATCAACTGGTACGGCGACGAGGAGCGCGAAGCGTTGGCCGATATGTTCCTCAGCGAGAGCGAGCGTTTCTATCGCCGCAAGGAGATCGACACCCGCAAGCTCATGTTCGAGTATTACTGGATCGACCTCAAGGAGGCGGCCCGTAAGGCGAACAACGCCCGCGACCTGGACCTGAGCTACACCAACGTGAAGGGGCAGAACAATGCCATCCGCGGGCACAGCGACCGCAGCAAGTTCATCATCAAGGAGGTGATCAATGTGTATCCTGACACCTTGGTGTGGGTGCACGACTTCACCTACAGCTTCAACGAGCCGATGACGGAGAACTACTTCTGGCATCCGGCCTACGATGACTATCCGGTAGTGGGCGTTACCTGGGTGCAGGCCAATGCGTTCAACGTATGGCGCACGCAGCTGATGAACAGCTGGCTGGAGCAGAACGGTGAAGCCTACATCAACCGCTTCCGTCTGCCCACTGAGGCGGAGTGGGAATACGCCTCGCGCGGTGGCCTTGACCTGGCGCCCTATCCTTGGGGCGGTCCGTATGTGCGTAACCGCCAGGGATGCTTCCTCGGCAACTTCAAACCTCTTCACGGCAACTACGTGGATGATGGTGGCTTCCACACCGTGCCAGTGGACAGCTATACGCCCAACGACTACGGTCTGTACCAGATGGCGGGGAACGTGTCGGAATGGACCAGCACGGCGTTCGACGAGAGCGTGTACGACTTCGATCACGACCTGAACCCCGAGTACAGCTACGATGCGCTCGCCAACGATCCTCCGTCGCTCAAGCGAAAGGTGGTGCGTGGCGGCTCCTGGAAGGACATCGGCTACTACATGCAGACCGGTACCCGCAGCTACGAGTACCAGGACACCACCAAGGCCTACATCGGATTCCGCTCCGTCATGACCTACCTGGGTCGTGGCAAGGCGGTGAACGAGGAAGATCTTTAGACCACGGGAACCACGGGCGTTACGGAACCAGGACGACCGCATTCCATATAGGAAGCTCTCTCAGACCAACCTTTCAAAACGCAAGGAAGAACAATGAAACCAGGCAGCAAGAAGTGGAAGAACTTCATGGCTAAACTGTACGGGATCGGTGCAGCGGTCGTGATCATTGGCGCTCTTTTCAAGATCATGCACTGGCCGTTCGCCAGTTTGTTCCTTATCGTTGGCCTCAGTACGGAGGCCGTGATCTTCTTCTTCTCGGCCTTCGAACCGCCCCATGAAGAGGTGGATTGGAGCCTCGTCTATCCGGAGCTTGCCACCGGCGAGCGTCATGAGGGCGAGGAGTTCCGTAAGGAGGACAACCGTTCGATCACCGAGCAGTTGGATGACATGCTGGAAAGCGCCAAGATCGAGCCCGAGCTGATCGCCAGCCTGGGTGAGGGCATGCGCTCGTTGAGCGACCAAGCCAAACAGATCGGTGAGATCACCGGCGCCGCCGCCGCCACCAACGAGTACGCCAACAGCCTGAAGGACGCCAGCACCAAGGTGAGCAGCCTCAGCGACAGCTACGCCAAGGCCAGCGAAAGCCTGGTGGGCCTCACCAGCAACGTGGATGCGGGACGCAACGCAGGCGAAAGCCTGCAGCGCATGAGCCAGAACCTCAGCGCGCTCAACGAGATGTACGAGATGCAGCTCCGCGGAAGCCGCGAGAAGCTCGAGGCCGCCAACCAGATGTTCGAAGGCATGGGCGAGATGCTCACCAACCTGAAGAACTCGGTGGAGGACACCAAGCGCTACAAGGAGAACATCGCCGAACTCAGCGACAACCTGCAGAAACTCAACACGGTCTACGGCAACATGTTGAATGCCATGACCGTGCGCGGCTGACCCCGCGTGCTGTTGAACCAAGCAACCTGCTAAACCCAGAACCAAGATATGGCCGGTGGTAAGCAGTCGCCTCGACAGGCGATGATCAATATGATGTACTTGGTGCTGACGGCACTCCTGGCCATGAACGTGTCCAAGGAGATCCTCGACAGCTTCATCACCGTGAACAACGGTCTGGAGAACACCAAGCTCTCGCTCAACGACAAGATGACGGCCCAGTACGGCAGCTTCGAGGCCTTCGCCAAGGAGAACGATGCCAAGTACGGTGCCGCTTGGAAGGAGGCGAAGAAGATCAAGGAGGCCGGTGCCGACATCGTGGCCTACGTGGACTCGATCAAGGCCAAGGTGATCATGACCGCCGAAGGGCTGCCCCGCGACAGCGTGGTGCTCGGTGACGGCCGCATCATGGACCTTGCCAAGGTCTCCAAGAAGGACAGCCAGGACGAACTCACCAACCTGCTCATCGGCGATGAGCCCGCCAATCCCAAGGAGGGTCCTTTCACCGCCAAGGAGCTGCGTGGCAAGCTGGAAGGCTTCCGCGACATGGTGAAGAACAGCCGCAAGGAGGATAAGGACCTGGGTGAGATGATGGACCGCGTGTTCAACTTCGAGGACCGCAAGGACGCCTCGGGTACGGTGAACAACTGGGAAAGCATCAATTTCTACCACGTTCCCCTCGCAGCCGGTATCACCATCCTGAGCAAGATCCAAGCGGATGTGCGCAACGCGGAAGGTGAGGTGGTGAAGCGGATGATGGATGCCGTGGAAGGCAAGAGCTTCAAGTTCAACAAGCTCACCGCGATCGTGAAGCCACAGAGCAGCTATGTGACCGTGGGTGCCAAGTACATGGCGGACATCTTCCTGGGGGCTTATGACGACCAGAACGCTCCCGAGGTGTACATCTGTGGTCCGGGTGCCCGCGTGGACACCGCCAAGAAGGAGATCATCGGCGAGTCCATCAAGTTGCCCATGAACGGCGCCATGGCCCGCCTTGAACAGGTGGCGGCCGGAGCTGGTCTGCGCACCGTAAGCGGTATCATCAAGTACAAGCCCGTGGGTGGCGAGATGACCACGGAGGTGTTCTCCACGGAATACGAAGTGGCAGCACCCAACCTGGTGGTGAGCCCCACGAAGATGAACGTGTTCTACCGTGGTGTGGACAACCCCGTGAGCATCAGCGTGAGCGGTTACAGCGACAAGGACATCGCCGCCAGCATGACCAACGGCTCGTTGTCGAAAGGTAGCGATGGCTACATCGTGAAGCCGGGCAAGGAGGCCGAGGCCGTGATAAGCGCCACGGTGACCAACCCCGATGGGTCGAAGAAGACCATGACGGGGATGAAGTTCCGCGTGAAGAACGTGCCGAACCCCACACCCTATTTCGGTGGCAAGAGCGTGAACGACGAGACCATCAAGAAGGCCGAGCTCACCGCTGCTGCTGGTGTGATCGCCAAGATGGAGAACTTCGAGTTCGACCTGAAGTTCGAAGTGGTGGAGTACCGCGTTACGATGATCGTGAACGGTGTCCCCCTCGAAAAGCTCGTGAAAGGACCTGCCGTGAGCGGTGAGATGAAGGAGATGTTCCAGAAGTCCAAACCCGGCCAGAAGGTCTACATCGAGGGCATCAAGGCCCGCGGACCGGACGGCACTGTACGGAACCTCGGTGGTCTTTCGTTCAAGGTGGTGTAACCCCTGTTGAAACCCTGCACCATGATGCGCAACCTGAAGAACCTCACCGCAGCCACGATCCTCGCCCTTACCAGCGTTGGCTTCGTGCAGCAGGCCACGGCTCAGACCGTGCTCGATGGTGCCTACATCAAGGAGCACACCAAGACCAAGCGTGTGGTGCCGTACACGCACATCCGCGAAGCGGACGTGATGTGGGCCCGGCGGGTATGGCGTACCATCGACCTGCGCGAGAAGATGAACCACCCGTTGTACTTCCCCACGGAAGCCATCAACGACCGCAAGAGCCTCTTTGATGTGATCCGTCAGGGTTTGCTCGTGGACGGTTCCATCACCGCGTACAGCGTGGGTGCCGTGGGTACGGACGATGAGTTCAAGAAGCCCCTCCTGGCCAGCGAGCTGAAGGAACTTTTCACCCGCTTGGACACCCAGTATACCGAAAGCCTCGAGACCGGTGACATGGAGATGGTGGTGCAGGAGATCAACCTGGAGAGCCGCGACATCAAGATGTACAACATCAAGGAGGACTGGATCTTCGACAAGCAGCGCTCCACGATGGATATCCGCATCATCGGTATCGCGCCCATGCAGGAAAAGCGTGGTGAGGACGGTGAGGTGCGCGGTTATGCCCCGCTCTTCTGGCTCTACTACCCCGAGTGCCGTTACCTGTTCGCCAACTGGGAGGCCTTCAACCGGGAGAACGATGCAGAGCGCCGCAGCTTCGAGGACATCTTCTGGAAGCGCCAGTTCAGCAGCTACATCACCAAGTGGAGCAACGTGTACGACCGGGGCATCAACCAGTATAAGACCGGCCTGAACGCCTTGCTGGAAGGGGAGGAGATCAAGCAGCAGCTCTTCGAGTTCGAGCACGATCTGTGGAACTTCTAAGCGGCCACAGCCCGCAACCAACGCGCAAAGCCCCGGTCAGCCGGGGCTTTGCTACTTTTGCGGCCCTTTCCACGCGGCCCCATCGGCCAATTCCCACTGCATGATCACCGTCCAAGGCCTATCGCTCCACTTCGGTCAACGCCCCATGTTCGATGAGGTCTCCTTCTTCATCGGCAGCGACGACCGCATCGGGCTCGTGGGCCGCAATGGTGCGGGCAAGTCCACCCTGTTGAAGATCCTCGCCGGCGCACAGCCCTATGACAAGGGCACCATCGGCAAGCCCAAGGAGCTCACCCTGGGCTATCTGCCGCAGGAGATGGCCCACAACCTGGAGCTCACGCCCTGGCAGGTGGCCGAGAAGGCCTTCGAGGAAGCTCTCACCCTGCAGGCCTCACTGGACCGCATCGAGAAGGACCTGGAGAAGGCCACCACCGATGACGAGGCCATGGAGCTGGCCACGCTGCTGGCCCATGCCCACGAGCGCCTCAATACCATCGGCGCGGCGGACCATGACATGCAGATCGAACGCATGTTGAAAGGCATCGGCTTCGTAGGCGCTGACATGCACCGCTTGATGAGCGAGCTCAGCGGTGGCTGGCGCATGCGTGCCGAACTGGCCCGCCTGCTCTTGATGCAGCCCGACCTGCTGCTGCTGGACGAACCCACCAACCACCTCGATCTGCCCGCCATCCAGTGGCTGGAGGACCTGCTGCGCACCTATCCGTCGGCGCTGGTCCTCATCTCGCACGACAAGACCTTCCTGGACCGCCTCACCAAGCGCACCATCGAGGTCACGGGTGGCCGCATCATCGACCGCAAGGCCTCGTGGAGCCAGTATGTGGAGCTGCGCAAGGTGGAACGCGAGCAACAGTCGGCCGCAGCCAAGGACCAGCAGCGCTACATCAAGGAGACCGAGGCGCTGATCAACAAGTTCCGCGCAAAGGCCAGCAAGGCCGCCTTCGCACAAAGCCTCATCACCAAGCTGGAGAAGCTCGAGCGCATCGAGGAGGAGGACGAGGACCTGCGCAAGATGCTCGTGAAGTTCCCGCCGGCGCCCAGTTCGGGCAAGATCGTGTGCGAGGTGAAGAACGTGAGCAAGAGCTACGGTGAGAAGCACATCTTCCGTGGCGCCGAACTCACCATCGCCAAGGGCGAACACCTGGCCCTGGTGGGTGCCAACGGTACCGGCAAGTCAACGCTGGTGCGCATGATCATGGGCGAAGAGGCCCACGAAGGCGAGATCCGGCTGGGGCACAACGTCATCGTAGGCTACTACGCACAGGACATGCCCGAGCGCATGAGCCCGCAGCGCACCGTGCTTGAGACCGCCGAGGACGCCGCCAGCGAGGAGAACCGGGTGCGCGTGCGCGCCATGCTCGGGGCCTTCATGTTCAGCGGCGAGGACGTGGACAAGAAGGTGAAGGTGCTCAGCGGTGGCGAACGAGCACGCCTGGCCCTCTGCTGCATGCTGCTGAAGCCCCTCAACTTCCTCATCCTCGACGAACCCACGCACCACCTGGACATCCAGAGCAAGGATGTGCTGAAGGAGGCGCTGAAGAACTACGAGGGCGCGTTCCTGCTGGTGAGCCACGACCGTGACTTCCTCACCGGTCTCACCACGCGCATCCTGGAGCTCGATGAACTGCGCATCCGCGACCAGCACATCGACATCCTGGAGCTCATCGAGAAGCGCAAGGCCCTGCAGACCGCCGACATCGGCCGTTCTTCGGCCCGTGTGAAGGAGGAGAAGAAGGACAAGGGCGACCAACGCGACCGCCGCGACCGCGAGAAGGAGCGTCGCAAGGCCCAGAACAACGTGGAGCGCCTGGAGAAGCAGTTGGCGGAGCTGGAGGCAGAGGAGAAGGCGCTGCAGGCCGAAGTGATGAAGGCCGGTGCCGCCAATGATGCCCTGCAACAAGGCTACGCCAAGCTCGGGGAGCTCGCGCAGCGCATCGCAGCGGTGATGCAACAGTGGGAGGCCGCCGCTGCCGAGGTGGAAGCCTTGGGCGAAGAGGCCTGACGTTACCCCAGCGCGTCAAGGGCATTGGAAGGGAGCGGTCGCAACCAGCGGCCAGCACCCCCACCCATGGCTTCCGCTTCCAGTCTTTCGCCCCGTCAGCGCCTCATCAACATGATGTACTTGGTGCTCACCGCCATGCTCGCCATGAACGTGAGCAAGGAGGTGCTCGACGCATTCGCCTTCCTCAACGCCGATCTGGTGCGCAGCGAGCGTTCCCATGCCGAACGTTCGCAGGTGGAATACGCCGCCTTCGCCGCCGCCGCACAACGGTTCCCCGAGAAGTTCGAAGCTCCGCACCGCCAGGCCCTGGTGGTGCAGCACATGGCCGACAGCCTCGTGCGGCACATCGAGGGCATCAAGACACGCGCCATCGCTGAGGCTGATGGGGTGGATCCCGCCCGGCTGCGCGCACCCGACGCTGCCGGCCGCGACACGCTGCGTGCCTTGCTGGCCCTCGAAGCGAAGGACGACCGCGATGTGCTTACGCGCACCCTCGTTGGCGATGAACCTGCGCAACCCCGCACCGGGCCAGGGTCGGCGAGCGAGCTGCGCGCACTTCTCGGGGCGTTCCGCGACACCCTCAAAGCACTGGCCGGGCCCGGAGCATCGGCGGTGCAGGCTTCTTTGGACGGGCTCTTCGACCACAGCCCGCGTCGCGATGCATCGGGCGTGCTCAACAACTGGGAGTCCATCCACTTCTACGATGTGCCCCTTGCGGCCGGTATCGCCACATTGAGCAAGCTGCAGGCCGATGTGCGCGCGGCCGAGAACGACCTGGTCAAGTGGCTGTACCGGGCGGCTGAGGCGGAGGATCTGCGCTTCAGTGCGGTCACCACCGCCGTGATGCCGGTGAGTACCTTGGTACTTCAGGGGGACTCGTTCCGCGCCGATGTCTTCCTCGCCGCCTACGACACACGCAACCCCGCCCAGGTGCTGCGCAGCGATGGTTCGGAGGTGCCTGTGGGAGCGGATGGGAAGGCCAAATTGCGCGTGCGTGCTGATGTGGCTGGTGAGCAGCGGGTGGAAGGCATCCTCCGTTACGAGGGGCCCAAAGGGCCGATGGAGCTCCCATACGCCGCCACCTATCAGGTCATGGCGCCGCTGCTGGTGGCCTCGCCCACGAAGATGAACGTACTCTACCGCGGTGTGGAGAATCCCATCGATCTGTCCGTGCCCGGCGTGCCTGCGGATAGGGTCCAAGCGAGCATTTCCAGTGGACGCATCGTACGCAGTGGACAGAGCTGGCTGGCCAGTGGCATGACGGCGTCCACGGTGGAGGTCCATGCCTCCGTGTCGCTCCCTGATGGCGGCAGCAGGCGGGTGGGCCCCGTGCTGTTCCGGGTGAAGGACCTGCCGCCGCCCACGCCGTACATCGCCGGCCTGGACCCCGCTGACACCAAGGCAACGCGCGCCAAGCTCACCGCCTCGCAGGGCATCGCCGCCAAGCCCATCGGGTCGGACTTCGGCGACCCTTGGAAGGTGCAGCACTTCGAGCTGGCGGTGGTGCGCAAGGGTGGCCCGCCGGTGTTCTTGACATCGAACGGCAACGCCTTTTCCGACGAGATGGAACAAGCGTTGAACGCGCTGCGACCAGGCGATATGGTGTACGTGGATGGCATCCGGGCGCGCCTCGCGAACGGCCAGGGACCCGTGCGGGAACTGGCGCCGATCGCGGTGAAAGTGATGCCCTGAAAAAGACTTCGGTCCAGTTCCGAAGGAATGACTACATTTGCGGTCCATTGCGGGGTGGAGCAGATGGTAGCTCGTCGGGCTCATAACCCGAAGGCCGCAGGTTCGAGTCCTGCCCCCGCTACAAAGAGCCCCGACGCAAGTCGGGGTTCTTGTTTTATCGCCATGGCACACAAAGCCGGATACGTCAACATCATCGGTGAGCCCAATGTGGGAAAGAGCACCCTGCTCAACGCCCTGCTGGGCGAGCAGTTGGTGATCACCAACCCGAAGGCGCAGACCACGCGCCATCGCATCCTGGGCATCCTCAACGGTGAGGACCACCAGCTGATCGTGAGCGATACGCCGGGCATCCTCGAGCCGCAGTACCGCATGCAGGCCGTGATGATGCGCGCGGTGGAAGAGGCCCTGCAGGACGCTGATCTGCTCATCGTGCTGGTGGAGCTGGGTCAGCGCCCAGAACGCTCCGAACGCCTGATCGAACGGGTGCGCCGCTACGAAGGACCCCTGCTCGTGCTGGTGAACAAGGCCGATGCGGGCAGCGCCGAAGCTGTGGGCGAAGCCTGTGCCACCTGGCAGGAGGTGTTCCCGCAGGCCAAGGTGGTCGCCATCAGCGCGCTCCACGGCCTCAACGTGAATGAGCTGCGCTCCTACCTCATCGCACAGCTGCCCGAGCATCCGCCTTACTTCGACAAGGAGGACCTGAGCGACCGCAACATGCGCTTCTTCGTGAGCGAGATGATCCGCGAAAAGGTGCTGGCCTTCTACAAACAGGAGATCCCCTACAGCACGCAGGTGGTGGTGAACAGCTTCGAGGAAGGGGAGACCCTCACAAAGATCCAGGCCGACGTGATCGTGATGCGTGAAAGCCAGAAAGGCATCATCATCGGCCAGGGCGGCAAGGCGCTGCGCAAGCTGGGTACCGAGGCGCGCCTGGCCATCGAACGCTTCGTGGGCACCAAGGTCTTCCTCGACCTGCGCGTGAAGGTGGATGAGGACTGGCGTGAGGATGCCACCAAGTTGAAACGATACGGATATTGAACGCCATGACGCGCTTCTCGCTGCGCGTCCGCCGAACCAGAGCTCATGAGCAACATCGTCGCCATCGTCGGAAGGCCCAATGTGGGGAAGAGCACCCTCTTCAACCGACTTACGGAAAGCAAGGAAGCCATCACGGACCCCACGGCAGGCACCACGCGCGATCGCCATTACGGCAAGTCCGAATGGAACGGCGTGCTCTTCAGCGTGATCGATACCGGCGGCTATGTCACGGGCAGCGATGACGTCTTTGAGTCGGAGATCCGCAAGCAGGTGGACCTGGCGACGGAAGAGTCCGATGTGATCCTCTTCCTGGTGGACACCCACGATGGTGTGACGGCCATGGACGAGTCCATCGCGGAACGCCTGCGTCGCACGGAAAAACCGGTCATGCTCGTGGCCAACAAGGTGGACGAATCCCGCCACCAGATCAATGCCGCCGAGTTCTATTCGCTCGGTTTCGGCGAGGTCTTCAACATCTCCTCCGCGTCGGGTGCGGGAACCGGAGAGCTGCTCGATGCGCTGGTGGAGCGCTTCACCAAACCCACGGAAGAGGAGGAGACCGATGTGCCGCGCTTCGCGATCGTGGGCAAACCCAACGTGGGCAAATCCTCGCTGGTGAACGCACTGCTGGGGCGTGAGCAGAACATCGTGACCCCGGTGGCGGGCACCACCCGCGACCCCATCAACACCCGCTGGAAGGTCTTCGGCTTTGATGTCATGCTGCTCGATACCGCCGGCATCCGCAAGAAGAGCAAGGTGAACGAGGACATTGAGTTCTACAGCGTGCTGCGTTCTGTGCGCGCCATTGAGGACAGCGATGTGTGCCTGCTGATGATCGATGCGCAGGATGGGGTGCAGCAGCAGGACCTGCACATCCTATCTATCATCCAGAAGAACGGCAAGGGCCTGGTGGTGCTGGTGAACAAGTGGGACCTGGTGGAGAAGGAGACCAACACCATGAAGGCCTGGGAGGCGGAGATAAAGCAGCGGCTGGAGCCCTTCACGGACATTCCCGTGCTGTTCATCTCCGTGCTGGAGAAGCAACGCATCCTGAAGGCGATGGAGCTGGCCATGCAGGTGTACGAGGATCGCAAGCGCCGCATCGCCACGCGCAAGCTGAACGATGTGATGCTGGCCGTGATCGAACGTCAGCCACCACCCATGTACAAGGCGAAGCAGGTCACGATCAAGTTCGTGCAGCAGCTGCCCACGCACGTGCCCACCTTCGTTTTCTATTGCAACCTGCCGCAGTACATCAAGCCCAGCTACGAGCGCTTCCTGGAGAACCGTCTGCGTGAGAACTGGCGCTTTACGGGGGTGCCGATCCGGTTGTTCTTCCGGAAGAAGTGAGCGGAGTTTGATGATATAATTATAAGTTATTGTATTTCAATTAGTTAGTGCCCACCCCCCCTTGCGCCCATAGCGGGAGGTCAGCGCTTCCATCAGGTCCGTGATCTGGCCGAACAGCTCCACCACCTTGGAGCGCCAGATCGACTCTTCTTCCGATACCGCATCCTCTGCTGGTGATGAGGCTGCGGAAGCGGGTGGGCCTTGACCGTCCGAGGCAGCAGGATCGGATAACCAGGCATAGGCATTGACGTGGAAGACCTTTTGCAGCTGGTCCAGAACGCGCCGCGATGGTTCTTCACCATGCTCCCAGCGGCTGATGCGGCTTGGGTCAACGCATAAACGCTCCGCCATTTCCGCTTGGGTAAGGTTGTTCTCCTGACGCAGTTTTTTCAGCTTTTGTCCAAAGGAAGAGGCCATGCGCAGCGCTTTGCTGAAGGTGAATATAGGAGATCCTCTGTGTTCTGCAATGGACAAAGTAGTTCACTCGGTTCGAATTCTATACATGGCTGATGTCCTCGATCAACGGTCGATCGGGTGCCACGATCACCACCCTCGGTAGCGCTGGCCTTGCGCGGAACGCAACAGGAACGCAGGGAACGTGCGGCCAGCGCATTGGATATGCGGAGCAGGTGCAAGGACATTTGGAGGCAGCGCTGTTGCCGTGCAAAACATCCGGAAGAACCATGCTCAAGACGCAACGCCCGCCCCGCAATTGGGCAAGGAATTGCCTCCTTGCCATTGCCCTGGTCCAAGCCACCGTTGGCGCCCACGCCCAGGACCCGCTCTGGTCCATCGGCAACCAACAGGTCACGTTCCCAGAGGATATCCTGGATCCGATCACGGTTACCGATCTCCCGACCTCCTTCGACCCTGACCTCGATGATGCCTTTGAGTATCAGGGGCAGCTGCCGCAACACACCCAGAACATCCAGTTCGACGATGAAGGCAAGGTGCTGTTCTTCATCATCGACAACAACATCTATAACCGCGATGGATTGCTGATCGCTGACGGCGCCGATGATCCCGACGACCGGAACTGTGAGGTCTGTTTCCTGGGCGGCGAGCAGGTGCACATCATCCCGGTGCCCGGAAGTTGTGCGCGGTTCTACATCATTGGCCTCTACTACGAGGATTTCCAACGCGATCTCCAGGATGGGGATCCAGCGGCATATGTTCGGGTAGGTGTGTTGGATGTTACGCTCAACTCCTACATCAGCGCTTATCAGGATGCCTGTCTGGAGGTGAACGGTGGATTCGTGTCTAACCGGCTCCAAGACCAATCAGAGCCATACGTGCTTCATTGGTTGAGCGATAATGTAGTGCCGGAGGCTAACGATGAGTACTTCGGCATGGAAGGTGTATTCCGGCAAGGCGCCATCGATTTCACAGGCTTCACCTCGCGCGTTATCCATGGGGCCAGCGTGCGTATCGACGATCAGGGTAGAAGCATTCTCGTTGTACGCGTGAACCAAGGGTTGGTATTGCTGCAGACCGACGATGATGGCGTCTGGAGACTGGATGATACGGTCGGCAGCTCGGGTGCGCTCTGGCCTTTCGATATCAACTTCTCAGCTACCGATAGTGAGGTCACCCAGCGGGGCGAGATGGCCCTGCACTACAACGAGGGGAACCTGACCGTGGCGTGGAGCGCGTACTACCAAGGCACCTTGTTGGATGATGGAGGACAGCCCCTTCCGTTCCTGCCGCACCAGACCTTGGTGGGGCGATGGATCTTCCAGGTCCTTCCCGCTACGCCGGTCACCGTTCTTTCCAACATCCAGCCGGCCGGTAGCTTCGACCAGAACCCCCGGCTGTACTCGCTGGATGTGTATCCGGTGAACGCGCCACCACCCACTGATGTGCTGAACGATCCCATTCTGCGACCCTGCGTATCGGGCCTTGAGTTCTCGCCCAATGGCAGGTACCTGTTTTTCGTGAAGTCCCCCGACCTGGCACATCCTTCCGGTGGACCTTCCTCCTGCTTCGGCTACATCGATATGGACTGGACACCGCAGGATGCCCCGCTCACCTATCATCGGTATTTCCCCTTCGCTGGCGATGGCTTTACCCGCAGGCTGGTGGATACCCAGATCGGTATGAACGTTGCCCCCTTCGGACTGGGACCAGCGTTGTACATGGTGGCACAGAAACCTGATGGGACCTATGCCTTGGATGCCTTCTTCGACCCGGACAACCCCGGCCCCAATAGCTACGCAGCCAATGTGGCGGACCTGGAGACCGTCGGTTCCTTTACCAATTCATCTTCACCCCTTACGGAGTACCGTTACCTCAACCGTCGCCATGGCCGGTCCTCCATCCTTCAACTGCAACAGGAAGAGGTCTGCTGCGACCGTATGGTCCTCGCCAAGGACCGCTCCGGCGACATCACCACCGCGTGCGACCTGACCTGGGAGCCCGGCGATAATGCCTTCTGGGACACGGAAGAGGCCGTGCATGTGGCAACGGAGCTCCGCATCAAACAAGGGGCGCACGTCATGGCCAGCAACATGACCTTCAAGTTCGGCGAGAACGCCGTGATGGTCATTGAACCCGGTGCCTCGTTCCAGTGTACCAACTGCCTCTTCACCAACGCCTGCGAGGATAAGCGCTGGCTCGGCATCGAGGCCCAGGGGACCGACGGGCAGCACCAATGGGGAAGCCCACGACCCACCTACCAGGCCATGCTCGTGTTGCGCGGTAGCGTGGTGGAGCATGCGGAGACCGGTGTGCTCGCCGGCATGCGGCCCGACCTGAACAACGGAGGTGCCTATGTGCTGTGCTCCGGTGCCACCGTCTTGGAACCCGTGGAAGGCCAGGAGGATCCCGTGGAAGTATGGAAGGAGACCATCTTCCGCAACTGCCGCCAGGGTGTGATGATGCGCCGACACCAGAACTTCAACAGCACCACCGGCCTGCCCATGCGCGACCGCAGCCGCTTCGACGATGTGCGCTTTACGATAACAGCAGACTACCAAGGTGGCTACGACTTCCTGCACCACGTGAACCTCTGGGCCGTGGACGGCATTCCCTTCACTGCCTGCACCTTCGAGAACACCCTGCCCGATGGCGTCTTCGCCGACCTGGGTAGCCAGGGGCTGGGCCATGGCATCTACAGCCTCGATGCTGCGTACAGCCTCCGCAGCCGGTGTACCGTCACGTGGTCCTCCACGGAGATCCCCTGCCCGGAGAACACCACCAAGCGCAGCACCTTCATCGGACTGGACCACGGCATACACGCCCTGCAAGGGGGCGGCATTCGCAGCTTCTCGGTGGACCGCGCACAGTTCACCAACAACATTGCGGGGGTGTATGTGGATGGGGTGGTGGGGTATAAGGTGGTGAATAGCAATTTCGCCGTGGGTGGTAGGAATGTAACATTAACTAACCCAGAGGAAGATCCACTTTGGGATGGCAGACACCGCGGTATCTTCTCCACCAGTAGCTACGGTATGATCGTGGATGACAATGAACTTTGGCAGAACGGTCAAGCGGCTACTGAGGGTATCGTCATCGGGTTCAATCGCGACAACAATGACATGGTCTTCCGGAACACTGCGCGCGATCTGGAACGAGGCTTCATTGGTGAAGGCATCTGCGCTGATCCGGATGCACAAGGTACCGTGGGGCTCCACTTCCAGTGCAATAAAGCGCAAGATGTGCGTATCAATTTCTGGAGCAGAAGGGTGGGTTCGGACCCTGATAACTTTGCGGATCAGACCATTCGCCAGAACCAAGGCCGCTTCAGCCGCTCTGCGGATAACGAATTCGACCAAGAGCAGGGTCGAGAGGATTTCAAGAACACGAACATGCCTCAGAGTCCCCTTTCCTATTACTACGCTCCGCCGGATGTACCCTACCGCCCCATCTATGTGACCACGAACGGTGTTTCGGCGACCAGTGCTTCCAACAACCAGCTGGTCATTCGGCCGCAGGGCAATTGCGCCAGCCGTCGTTTGCCGATCGGCACCTATCCGGGAGAGGTGAAGCGTATGGAACTGGAGGCCCGGATGCTAATGGAGAAGAGCACCTATGCCGACCAGCGCTACCTCTATGGGCAATTGATCGATGGCGGCAGCACCGATGAGGTGTTGGAGGAGATCATGGGTGCTTGGCCGCAGGATGCCTGGGAGCTACGTACCTATCTGCTCGGTCGTAGCCCCTTCCTCAGTGTGGAGGCATTGCGATCGGCCATGGAGAAACCAGGATTTCCCGCAGCCATGAAGGCCGAGGTGTGCATTGCCAACCCCGAAGCCAGCAAGAAGGAGGGTTTCCTCAAATGGCTTGAGTTCGATCGCACACAGCCAGTGAGCCCATCGCTCATCGAAGCCATCATGGCCAGTTGGGAGCCGCGCACCTTCCGCGCGGTCCTTGAATCGAACATGGCCGACCACCATGGCGAAATGACCCAGGCCGCCATGCAGTTGATCGAATACTTCGGGCTGGATGGGGAGTATGGTCACTTGGAAGAGATCAAAGGTGTATGGCAGGAGATCCGCACCCCGGCAGCGCGCTATGCAGAGGCCATGGCCTTGATGCAGGCCGGTGCGTATACTGATGCACGTGCCGTGGTGGAGCAGATCACGGAAGAGCATGACCTGAAGAGCAAGGAGCAGAGCGAGCGACTGCGCATGATCGAACTTGTCGATCTACTGCGCATCGCGGCCGCCGATGACCGGAACGACGCTGCGGGCAGCTCTGCCGCTCCTGCGGAACACCCAGGTTGCCCTGGTCCGGGGTGGGATGTAGCATTCGGTGGCAACGTTCGATCCATGCGCCTACGCTGGAAAAGAACTAATTTGGAGTTGTCTAACCGAGTGTGCCATGCGTTGCATCGTCATCCTGGTCCTGGCGCCCCTGATCGGAGCTGGAATGGTGCGTGCGCAACGCCCATCACCGTTCAAGCCAGGCGAGGTGGTGCAGTGGGATGCGTCCTGGGAGCACGGGCGCACCATGGACACGGAGATCCTGGCTGACGAACTCTCAGTGCGGCTGCGCAATTCGAAGCCTGAGTTCCTGGCGCTGTTCTTCGAGCGTCGGCGTGTGGTGCGTTTCGCGGAGCGTGCGGACATTGGCCGGTACGGGTCGGTGGTGCTGCCCGAAAGTCTCGATCCTCCGTTCGATACACAGGGCCGCCCCCACGCCCAGCGGGATGCGCGGCCTTATCCGTTGCGCTTCAATCTGCGGGTGGACCATTTCGGTGCGCGTGTGATCAGGCCCGATGGTAGCTGGACAGAGCTGCCCGTGTCCATGCGTACCATGTACGGTTTCCTTGGATCCCCGGTCAACGTCCAAGCAGCCATGTCCGAGGTCCATTATCCCGAGGGTATCCTGCCGGGTGATGTGGTGGAGTACCGCTGGAAGTACATGCTGCCATGGGATGTCAACGCGCCCCATACCCAGGGATGGCGTGGTGACCAGTGGACGGACAATTGGGCACGGCTCACCAATTGGCGCATCTTTTTCCACGATGCGTTGCCCATCCGCACTCAACGCGTGGAGCTCGTCTACCATTCCAAGCAAGGACTCGACCTGTATGGTGCGGAGCCTCTGAAGATGGAGTACACAGGCGATGGCCGGCGGGCGGTGTGGGAGCACCGCGACCTGCCGGGTGTGATGGATGAGGCGGGTGCCCGCCCGGCCGATGAACTGCCGCACATCATCGTCTCGCTCAGGCCGGAGGACATGCGCAACATCCGTCGCGAACGGTTGAGCGGAATGCCCATCCCACAGCAGCCCTGGCTGCAGGCCGTTCGTGAGCGCGAGGCCAGGGCGATCTGGTGGTCGCGTGTCTCCAGGAAGCGCCTGCCCGATCGACAGAACAGCCTTGTGAAGCGCTTCATCAGCGAAACCTGTGCGGGTCTGCCGGTAAGCTCGAAGGCCCGTCGCATCGAGGCGTTGCATGAACGGATCGCAGAGGACTTCGAGTACGATCCGGACCGCGACTGGTACTTCGATATGGACCGCAGCCTCGCGCGCATGGGCGATCAGGTGAAGGATGAGCGTCTGCGGGATATCAGCCGCTATGATCTGTACAGCAAGCTGCTCCATGCTGAAGTGGCCGCATACGTGACCGCCTATCTGCTCGATCGGCGCAGTGGGCGGCTCGATGACCGGTTCCTCACCCCCATGCGTGACAATGAATGGGTCTTCGGCATCCGTGATGGAGCGGGCATGCTATGGATGCATCCCAAACGTCAGCGGCATGGCTGGTTCGCCAATGAGCTGCCGTTCTATTGGGAAGGGAGCAGTGCACTGCTCATCGACATACCGCGATTGGTCGGCGATGACCCGAAGCCACCGCTGTTCGTGGAGCTGCCGACCGGGGAGGCGGGCGGGAACGTCCGTGCCATTGAGCATCGCCTATCCATTTCGCTTGGAAAGGAGGACGTCCACGGAGATGCGCGGATCTACCTCAGCGGCCAGTTCAGCACCCTGGGCCGGGCAGCCTTCCTGGGTGGCCGCATCGACAGTACCGTGCATCCGAACTACGGCCATTCTCCTGCTCTGCTGCCACAAGCTGTGCTGGCTTCCACCAGGGATCGGATCCTGCGCACCGATCCTCCCTTCCGCTACAGCGAACACCAGGAATTGTCATACCCTCAACTGGTGAACACGGCCGACGATGGCTTTCATGAGGTGGAGCTGCGCCCCTTCATCGCACATGCCGTGGAGGACCGTTTCCGCGCCGAAGGACGCGAACTGCCCTTCCATTGGGATATGCTGCAGACGGATCGGTTCATCATCGACATAGCATTCGAACAAGCGCTGGAGGTGATGGATCTCACGCAGGTCACCGGTGAATGGCGTTCACCAAGCGCCCGGTACACGCTGCGGGCCACACGCATCGATGCGCAGCATGTGCGGATCGAGAGCGAACTGCAGGTGGTGAACCCCACAGAAGCGGCGCATGATGCCCCGGCGTTGGAGACCCTGCTGCGCGAGGTGCTGGCTCCCTCCCGCTTGATCCGTGTACGCGTAGGGCCGGTTACCGAGCGGTAGACCAACGCTCCTGCGGAACGATCCAGTGCCATGTCGTTCACTTGCTCCGGTGCTCGTGAGTGAGGCCCGCTAGATCCGCGCCAGTCCCTGCTCCAGGTCCGCGATCAACGCATCCGCATCCTCGATGCCGATGTACAGCCGGATCATGGTGAACGGGAGTTCGGTGTAGTAGCCGCTGGGGCCTTTCAACGCGCATACCGGCCATTGCAGGCTTTCGTAGCCGCCCCAGCTCACGGCGATGAGGAAGCGCCGCAGCCCGTCGCAGAAGCGTTC
>CAYZBO010000033.1:0-30521 GCA_964476665.1 uncultured Chryseobacterium sp.
CATGCATCAGGCTTACCAGCACACCTTGCCCCTCGGTGTCGCGCAGCAGTTGTTCGAGGTGCGCCTCATCCGGGTGTCCATCGGCGAGCAGACGCACCCAGTGGACCTGGACCCCCGCTTGTTGCTGCCCGATGGTGGTGGCGGTCAGTTCCACCGCATGATGCTCGATCGGCGATGTGATAAGGTGCTTCACCCCCAGATCGCGCACAGCCCCGAACAGTACCATGTTGTCCGCTTCGGTGCCCCCGCTGGTGAAGATGATCTCACCGGGTGCGCAGTTGAGCAATTGCGCCACCGATCGGCGGGCACGTTCAACGATGGCACGGGTCTGGCGCCCGAAGGCATGGATCGAGGAAGGGTTGCCGAACTGGTCGCGCAGCACGGGAGCCATGGCCTCGAAGACCTCCGGTGCCAGTGGCGTGGTGGCCGCGTTGTCCAGGTAGATGCGTTCCATTCGGCGAATTTACCGGGCGATCGCGGTGTTGGCGGCCAATTCGCGCAGTTCGCTCAGGATCCTTTGGGCCAGTGCATCCGCATCGTGCAGGTCAGGTGCCTCGGCATACACGCGGATGATCGGCTCGGTGTTGCTCCTGCGCAGGTGCACCCAGGTGTTGCCGAACTCGATGCGCAGGCCGTCCACCGTACTGTGCGGCTGGGCGCTGTAGCGCGTCTGCATGGCATCCACCAAGCCCTGCACGTCCATGCCGGCCGCGAGGTCGATCTTGTTCTTGCTGATGAAATAGTCCGGGTAACTGCGGCGGAGTTCGGTGCATGATGCACCCCGCTTGGCCAGCAGCGTCAGGAACAGCGCGATGCCCACGAGCGCGTCGCGGCCGTAATGCAGTTCGCTGAGGATGATGCCGCCGTTGCCTTCGCCGCCGATGGCCGCTCCCACCTCCTTCATGCGTTGCACCACGTTCACCTCGCCCACGGCACTGGCGTGCCGCTTGCGTCCGTGACGTTCTGCCACATCGTCCAGGGCCCGGGTGCTGCTGAGGTTGCTGACGGTATCGCCCGGCCGGTGGGCCAGCACATGGTCGGCACATGCCACCAGGGTGTATTCCTCCCCGAACAACGAACCATCCTCGCACACGAGCGCAAGGCGGTCCACATCGGGGTCCACGGCAATGCCCAGATGGGCCTTGTGCTTCACCACCGCGTTACACAGGTCCTTCAGATGTTCGGGTAGCGGTTCGGGGTTGTGGGGGAACTCCCCATTGGGAATGCAGTGGATCTCGGTCACGCTTTGAACACCCAGTGCGGTGAGCAGGGCGGGCACGGCCTCTCCACCAACGGAGTTGACGGCATCCACCACCACGCGGAAGTTGGCGGCCTGTATCGCCTGCACGTCCACGAGCTCCAACGCCAGGATGGCATCGATGTGGCGGCGTGTCCAACCCGTGCGCTCTGTGATGGTGCCCAGTTCATCCACCGATGCATAGTTCATTTCGTTGCTGGCCGCCAATTCCAGGAGGGCCTCCCCGTCGGTGGCGCTGATGAACTCACCCCGGGCATTGAGCAGCTTCAGCGCGTTCCACTGCATGGGATTGTGGCTGGCGGTGAGGATGATGCCTCCATCGGCCTGTTCGCCGGGTACGGCCAGCTCCACGGTGGGCGTGGTGGCCATGCCCAGGTCGATGACATCGATGCCAAGTCCCACCAAGGTGCCGCGCACCAGTTCGCTCACCATGGGGCCGCTGATGCGTGCGTCACGGCCGAGCACCACCCGGGGCCGCGCCCGCTGCGCGCTCTTCTTGATGAGCGTGCCGAACGCACTGGTGTAACGTACCACGTCGAGCGGGGTGAGGGCTTCTCCAGGGCTGCCGCCGATGGTGCCCCGGATGCCAGAGATGCTGCGGATCAAGGTCATTTGCCATGCTGCCGGACAGGGTCGGTGAAGGGGCCTGTTCAGCCCCACAAAGCTATTCGCACCGCCGGGACCGGGTCCTTGTCAACAGGCGCGGCTTCCACAACCAGCTGTTCATGGTCGTCTGAAGCCTTGACTCCCAGCGGGGAGCGAGGCCTTGCGGCTTTCCCCTCCTGCACCGGAGCCTGTTCATAACCACCCCATCGTTGGGGCGCACCCGTCGCCAAGTGCGTATTTTTGTGGGGCAGGTGCCCTTCGGGGGCCGCCCAGTTGCATGAACGACGGTTCCCTTCCCCTCCCCGGTCACGACGAACAACACGATGCGGTGGAGCGCTACGAGGCGATGCTGGACCGCAACGATGTGCTCTTCTTCGATGTGGAGGAGTTCGAGCAGATCATCGACCACTACCTCGAGCACAACGAACCCCGCAAGGCACAGGCAGTGCTGCGTCTGGCCTACCAGCAACACCCGGGCGCGCCCGACCTGCTCTACTGTGAGGCCGGCGTGCACCAGAGCATGGGCCGGTTGAACAAGGCGCTGGAGATCCTCGATGCGCTCGGACGCATGGAGCCCTTCAATGTGGACGTGCTGCTGAACAAGGCGGGCATTCACAGCCAGTTGCGCAACTACCGGCGCGCTGTGGAGCACTATCGCAAGGCCCTTGAACTCGCGGATGAAGGACGCGACGAGATCTACCTGGACCTGGCCTTTGAGTATGAGAACCTCGAGGACCTCGGCATGGCCATCGACTGCCTCCAGCGTGGCCTGGAGCACGGGCCGGAGAACGAGGCACTGCTCTATGAGCTCGCCTATTGCTATGAGTTGAGCGATGCACATCAGGCGGCTGTGGGCTACTTCAGGTCCTTCACCAACGAGCATCCATACTCCTTCGTGGCTTGGTACAATCTGGGAGCGGCGCTGTCCCGCATGGAGCGACTGGAGGAAAGCAACGAGGCACTGGAGCTTTGTCTGGCCATCGATGAGCGCTTTACGTCAGCCTATTTCGCCAAGGCCCGCAACCTGTTGCTGCAGGGACGCTACGAGGAGGCGGTGGAGTGCTACAACGAAACACTGCGCATTGACGGCCCCCAGGCGGTAACGTTCAGCTACATCGGCGAATGCTACGAGAAGATGGAGCGGTACGAGCAGGCCTTGGTCCACTACGACCAGTCCATCGCGCTGGACCCGAACTGGGTCGATGCCTGGATCGGTCGCGGTGTGGTGAAGGACATGCAGGGCCGGCATGCCGAGGCGGTGAAGGACCTGGAGATGGCCATCCAGCTTGCTCCGGAGAACGGTGATGCCCATTTCTTCCTGGCGAACACCTTGGGGCGCATGGCGCGGTACGACGAAGCACTGGCGACATACACCAAGCTGAACGCCATGGAGCCCGAGAGCCTCGATGCCTGGCTGGACCACGCCGATCTGCTCATGGAGGTGAAGGGCCCCGAAGTGGCGTTGCGCAAGCTCAAGGAGGGCGAGCTGGTGCACAAGCTCAACGCCAGGTACCGCTATCGTCTTGTTAGTTACCTGCTGCGCGCAGGCCGCGTTCAGGAGGCCTTGCTCGAGTTGGAAGAGGCTCTGATGGCGGACCATGCAGCTCACGATCAGCTGCTTGCCCATTACCCCGAGGCACTGCATCTGCCGCAGGTCGTACACTTGTTGGAACTTTACCGCCGATGAACTTCAAGCTCAGCCACGTCCCTGCGCGCTCCTCCAAGCCGCGGGAGGAGGGCCTCACCATGGTCATGGACAAGGGTCTTTCGCTGCGCCAGGCGGAGGACCTGATCAGCACCAGCGAGGCCCTGGTCGACCTGGTGAAGATCGGCTTCGGCACCTCCATCGTGACGCCCAACCTTGCCGAAAAGGTCAAGCTCTACCAGCGGTCGAACATCCGCGTTTACCTGGGCGGTACGCTCTTCGAGGCCTTCGTTGCCCGCGGGCAATTCAAGGACTACCGCAAGCTCGTGGACCAACTGGGCCTTGATATGGTGGAGGTCAGCGATGGTTCCATCAATATGCCGGCGAAGGAGAAGTGCAAATACATCACCGACCTGGCCAAGCACTACACCGTGCTCAGCGAAGTGGGCTCCAAGGAATCGGGCATCCTCATCAGTCCGGCGAAGTGGGTGAACATGATGCGCACCGAACTGGACGCAGGGAGCTGGAAGGTGATCGCCGAGGCACGCGAAAGCGGCACCGTGGGCATCTATCGTCCCAGTGGTCATGCGCACACCGCCTTGGTAAGCCGCATCCTGGCCAAGGTGGCGGCAAAGGACATCCTGTGGGAGGCGCCCCAGAAGCCCCAACAGGTTTGGTTCATCAAGCAGCTCGGTGCCAATGTGAATCTTGGCAACATCGCACCCGAGGAGGTCATTCCCTTGGAGACCCTCCGCCTGGGCCTGCGCGGCGATACCTTCTTCCAATACCTGCCTGAAGAAGTGGCCGACAGGCTGCGGCAGGTGAAGCCCGAACAGGCCTCGTAGGACATGGACATGGAGATCAGTATCGCCGAGTACCGCGCCTTGCGGCAAGATGGATCGGAGCACCAGCTCATCGACCTGCGCGAACCCTACGAAGCCGAACGTTGCACGTTGGGCGGCACGCTCATACCCATGGGCGACATCCTGGAACGCCGCGGTGAACTGCGCCGTGACGTTCCGGTGATCATGCACTGCAGGAGCGGCAACAGGGCAGGTGCCGTGGTGCAAGCCCTCACACAACGCTATGGCTTCACCAACGTGCGCAACCTGCGCGGCGGGATCGAAGCCTGGCGTGAGACCGTCGACCGGAGCATCAACTGCGAGTAGCCTCGCATACTACCGACCACCCTTGCAGCGTTGGCGGCCTGCCTGCGCTAAACATCCCACACTGCATGACCATCGTTCAACGGATCAAGCTCTTCCTCAAAGGCATGGCCATGGGTGCCGCCGACGTGGTGCCCGGTGTATCGGGTGGGACCATCGCCTTCATCAGCGGCATCTACGAAGAGCTCCTCAGCTCCATCAAGTCCATCGGCCCTGATACCCTGGTAACACTGAAGCAGGAAGGCCTCGCAGCAGCCTGGCGCCAGATCAACGGCAACTTCCTGCTCACGCTGGTGGCCGGTATCGGTACCAGTGTCCTGCTGCTCGTTCGGCCCATCACCTGGGCCATTGCTCATAAGCCGGTCCTCATCTGGAGCTTCTTCTTCGGATTGATCGCAGCGAGCGTATGGCTTTGTGGTAAGCTGGTGAAGCACTGGTCCTTCCCGGCGCTCACCGGATTGCTGCTGGGAACAGCGGCGGCCGTGGTCATCGGCCTGTTGAACGCGGGCACCGGCTCCGACGCACTTTGGTTCGTCTTCCTCTCCGGCGCCATCGCCATCTGTGCCATGATCCTGCCCGGCATAAGCGGCTCCTTCATCCTGTTGCTCATGGGCATGTACCTGCCGGTGATGACCGCCATCAAGACCTTCGACATTCCAGTGATCGTTGTCTTCGCGTTGGGTTGCCTCTTCGGTCTGATGGCCTTCTCGCGCCTGCTCAGTTGGATGTTCGCCAGGCACCACGATCTGACGGTCTCGTCGCTCACCGGATTCCTGCTCGGTTCGCTGTTCATCATCTGGCCGTGGAAGGAGGTGGTGAGCGTGCGCATGGTGCACGAAGGCAAGCCCGACGCCCATTTGGAACCTTTCATCCAGCGCAACATCTGGCCGCAGGACTACGCCACCATCACCGAGTTGGATACGGTGCTCGGCATCACCCACAAGGATCCGCAGCTCTTCATGGCCCTCCTGCTCGCACTCTTCGGTGCCGCCCTTCTGATCGTCCTGGAACGCTTCGCCCCTGAGAAGTGATGGTGCGCTTCGGTCTCATCGGAAAGCCCCTCTCCCACTCGTTCAGCCAGCGTTACTTCAGCGATAAGTTCGCCGCGCTCGGTCTCGCTGACCACCGCTACGACCTGTTCCCGCTGGAACAGGTGGAGGCTCTGCCGACCCTCCTGCTGGAACACCCGGACCTGCGCGGCCTCAATGTCACCATCCCTTACAAACGTTCGGTGATGGATCTCCTGGACGAGGTCGCCCCCCAGGCAGCTGCTGTCGGAGCGGTCAACACGATCGACCTGCGCGGCGGCCGTCGCATCGGCCACAACACCGATGTTCATGGCTTCCACAGTACGCTGTTGCCGCTCCTTGGCACGGAACGGCCGCGTGCGTTGGTATTGGGCAGCGGTGGAGCGTGCCGCGCGGTGGGTTATGTATTGCGCGAACTCGGCATCCGCTTCCGCGTGGTGAGCCGTTCGCCGGAGCGAGGTGACCTGACCTGGGACCAGCTCGACCCGATCATGCTCAAGGCCTGTCCGTTGATCATCAACACAACGCCGATGGGCATGCATCCGAACGTGGAGGAGCTCCCGCCCCTGCCGTTGTCCGCACTGGGGCCGCGACACCTTGTCTATGACCTGGTGTACAACCCTGAGCGCACCACCCTCTTGCACGAAGCGGAGATGCGTGGCGCCCGCATCCGGAACGGCCTGCCCATGCTGCATGCGCAGGCCGATGCCTCCTGGGCCATCTGGAACAACTGAACGATCAGCGCAGCAGGTCCTTCAGGTCGATCCGCACGTACTCGCTGAGGATATCGCGATGGTGGGTCACCTCCACCCATTCCACCTGATCCGTTCCGGCCCGCAGCCACAGTTCGCAGAAGAACCCGTGCAGCCGATACAGGTGCACGCTGTGCGAGAGATGCAGGCGGCAACCGAGGTGTTCACCCTGGTCCCGCAGGAGCGCCAGCCGCTCCTGCAGCGACAGCGCCTTGAACCCCGCCTCTGTCATGACGATCAGCGCAGGTAGGCGCGGACGATCATCACGCCCAAGCAGAACAGGAACAGCAGGATGCTGATCCGGTTGATGCCGTGCATGAACCGCAGGCTGCTGTTGCCGCTGCTCTTACCGAAAAGGGTGGCCGGGTTCAGGTAGTAGGCCAGGCGTTTGAGGAACATGGTTCAAGGATGTGTTGAAGGAACACGTTGCCAGGTGTGTTCGTTCGGTGAAGATAGCACCCATGCAGGGGTGGTACCTTTGTGCAATGGCCTACCAGCTCGTCTCCGAGTTCCAACCCACCGGCGATCAACCCGAGGCGATCCGTCAGTTGGTGGAAGGCTTGCGCAACGGGGTGCCTGCACAGACCCTGCTGGGTGTCACCGGCTCCGGAAAGACCTTTACCGTGGCCAATGTGATCGCGCAGCTCGACCGACCGGCGCTCATCCTCAGCCACAACAAGACACTTGCAGCGCAGCTCTACGGCGAGTTCAAGCACTTCTTTCCGCACGATCGGGTGGAGTACTTCGTGAGCTACTACGACTATTACCAGCCCGAAGCCTACCTGCCCACCACCAACACCTACATCGAGAAGGACCTCTCGATCAACGACGAGATCGAGAAGTTGCGCTTGAGCGCCACGAGCGCGCTGCTCAGTGGCCGGCGCAACGTCATCGTGGTGGCCAGTGTGAGTTGCATCTACGGCATCGGCAACCCGGCCGAGTTCCACAAGAGCATCGTGCGGGTACAGGTGGGCCAGCAGATCGCCCGTAACAAGCTGCTCCACGACCTGGTGAGCGCCCTCTACAGCCGCCGCGATACCGATCCCGCCCGGGGCAACTTCCGCGTCCGCGGCGACGTGGTGGAGGTGTACCTCGCCTACGATGATGAAGGTGTGCGCATCCACTTCTGGGGCGATGAGATCGAACGGCTCGAACGCTTCGCCGTGGTGGGCAACCGCACCATCCAGGCCGAACAGCAGCTCACCATCTACCCGGCCAACATCTTCGTCACCAGCAAGGACACCATGAAGGCCGCCCTTGAAAGCATCAAGGAGGATATGACGAAACAGGTGGCCTTCTTCAACGAGATCGGCAAGCACCTCGAGGCCAAGCGCCTGGAGGAACGTGTGAACTACGACCTGGAGATGATGCGCGAACTCGGCTATTGTTCCGGCATTGAGAACTACAGCCGCTACTTCGACCAACGGCAGACCGGGCAGCGCCCCTTCTGCCTGCTGGACTACTTCCCGGAGGATTTCCTCATGGTCATCGACGAAAGCCACGTGACCGTGAGCCAGGTCCATGCGATGTACGGAGGGGACCGCAGCCGCAAGAAGAACCTGGTGGAGTACGGCTTCCGGCTGCCCAGCGCCATGGACAACCGCCCCTTGAAGTTCGAGGAGTTCGAGGCTCTGCTCGGGCAGACGATCTACGTGAGCGCCACACCGGCCGACTATGAACTGGAGCGCAGCGAAGGGGTGGTGGTGGAGCAGTTGGTGCGGCCCACCGGCCTGCTCGATCCACCCATCGAGGTGCGTTCCAGCAAGGACCAGATCGACGACCTGCTCTACGAGATCCGCAAGCGCGCCGAGAAGGAGGAGCGTGTGCTGGTGACCACCCTGACCAAGCGCATGGCCGAGGAACTGAACGAGTTCCTGGGGAAGAACGGCGTGCGTTGCAAGTATATCCACAGCGATGTGGAGACCTTGGAGCGCATCGAGATCCTGCGCCAATTGCGCCTGGGCCTGTTCGATGTGCTGGTGGGCGTGAACCTGCTGCGTGAGGGCCTTGACCTGCCCGAAGTGAGCCTGGTGGCGGTGCTCGATGCTGACAAGGAGGGCTTCCTGCGCAGCAACCGCTCACTCACGCAAACCGCTGGACGCGCGGCGCGGAACGTGAACGGGCTGGTGATCTTCTATGCCGATACGATCACCGAGAGCATGCGGCGCACCATCGATGAGACCGAACGTCGCCGCGCCAAGCAGATCGCCTACAACGAGGCCAACGGCATCACCCCCACCCAGATCAAGCGCGACCGCGGTGATGTCATCCGCCAGACCGCCGTGCTCGACATCCATGACGCGGAAGGCCGTCGCGCCTATGTGGAGCCCGAGGAGATCAGCATCGCCGCGGATCCCGTGGTCCAGTACATGAGCCGCGACCAACTTGAGAAGAACATCCAGCTGCTGGAGGGGCGCATGCGCAAAGCGGCGAAAGAGCTGGACTTCATCGCAGCCGCCCAATTGCGGGACGAACTGTTCGCCCTGCGGAAGCTGCTGGAGGAGCGCACCACCGAGGTGTGAAGCCCGCGCCATGGGCATCCTGCCCGCTCCTGTGGTCCTTCGGATCCTTAGAATGGACCTACTTGTGTGAACCGTCCGCCCCATCTGTGCGTATTTTTACGATCCAGAACCCTCGGAACCATGCACATACGCTACGCCACGCTTTCCCTTGTCGCCGGACTCCTCGCCCTTCCTGCAGCCGCCCAGTTGTCCTTCGGGGGGTATCCGTTGGGCATGTCACGCAATGCCGGACTGCCGGATGCACCGACAGTGGTGATGCCGGAGGTGGATGAGCAGGCTCTGCTTGCGGAGGATGAGGCCCGCGCTGCCGAAGGGATCAAAGGCCCCTTCCGCTTCGGCTTCAATCACACCACCGACCTGAGCCTGACCAACAGCGGGCTGTGGCACGAACTTCCCAACGGCGACAGGGTGTGGCGCATCGCCATCCAGTGCCCGCGCGCCTACAGCATCAACTTCGAATTCCACGATTACGTGGTACCCGAGGGTGCCGAGGTCTTCGTCTACAACGAACTGGGCGAGCACCTCGGTGCCTTCAATGCGGAGAGCAACCCGGGCAACACCGTGCTGGGCGTGACCCAACTGCCCGGCGAACGCATCACCATCGAGTACGTGGAGCCGGCCGCTGTTCGGGGGCTTGGCAGCCTGCGCGTCGGCCAGGTGACCCATGCCTACCGCGACCTGTTCAAGAGCACCAAGGGGTTGGGTGATTCGGGTTCCTGCAACAACAACGTGGTCTGCGCTGTGGGTGACAACTGGCGTGCCCAGATACGCTCGGTGGCCATGATCACCGTTGGGGGTAATGGTCTCTGCACGGGAACCCTCATCAACAATTGCCAGGAGGACGGCACGCCTTACTTCCTGACGGCCAACCATTGCCTGGGTGGTAACAACACCTGGGTGTTCCGCTTCAACTACAACAGCCCCACCTGCATCCTCAACAACAACGGTCCCACCAACCAGACCGTGTCGGGGTCCACGCTGCGGGTGAACAGCGCCACCACGGATGTGGCCCTGCTCCAGTTGAACACCACACCACCTGCCAGCTACAATGTCTTCTACAGCGGTTGGGACCGCAGCACGACCATCCCCTCCAGTGCGGTGGGCATCCACCACCCCAGCGGTGACGTGAAGAAGATCTCCTTCGACAACAACCCCCTCACCACCTCCAACTACCTCGGTGCGGCCAACTCAGGTACCAATTTCTGGCGCGTGGGCAATTGGGAGGACGGCACCACCGAAGGAGGCAGTTCCGGCAGCGCGCTCTTCAATCCCCAAGGCCTCGTCATCGGTCAGCTCTATGGCGGTTTTGCCAGCTGCCAAAGCATCACGGCCGACTACTATGGCCGCTTCAACATCAGCTATCCCCTGCTCCAGACCTGGCTGGGCAACTGCGGCAACCAGCTCTTCGGATACCCCAGCGCCACCGCCGTGGACGACCTCACCGTATCCGACAACCGCATCAACCTGGTGCCGAACCCGAGCAACGGTCAGGTACAGGTGCTGCTCCCGCTGCTGGCCCGCCAGGGCGGAACGGTGCGCGTGTTCGACGCCCTCGGACAAGTAGTGGCCGAGCGTAACTATGCCACCGGCACCGAGCGCATCGACCTCGCCCTGCAGCAGCCCGGCGGCATCTACTTCGTGGAGGTCACCAGTGGCGATACCCGCCTGGTGGAACGCCTCCTGCTCGACCGCTGATCCATCCTTCAGGCAACCCATGGTGAAGGGCCGGACGTCCAAGTGAGGTCCGGCCCTTCGCGCATCCGGTCCGCGCGCCTTATTTTCACCGTCGAAGCGACCTCCCCATGATGAACCGCTACGCCGCACTCCTGTCGTTCAGTCTCCTCTCCTATTCCGCGTTCGCACAGGTATCCTTCGGGGGGCGTGCATGGGGTCTTGGTGCCCGTGCCGCCCAGCTGCCCCGGGTGCCGGAAGTGACCTTCCCGGTCGTGGATGCCGCCGCCCTGCTCGCGGAGGATGAGGTGCGTTATGCCAACGGGTACAAGGGCCCCTGGCGTTTCGGCTTCAACCACGACGCGGATGTGCGCAGTGGCCGCGATGGCAGCTGGCACACCCTGCCCAACGGCGATCGGCTCTGGCGCGTGGCCCTCCATTGCCCTGATGCCTACGCCATCAACTTCAAGTTCACCACCTACGAACTGCCGGAGGGAGCCCTGCTCTATGTCTACAATGAAGCGGGCCAGCAGCTGGGTTCCTTCACCCGCGAAAGCAGCCCCGGTCGCACCCGTATGGCCGTATCGCAACTGCCCGGGGACCGCATCACCATCGAATACCACGAACCCGCAGCGGTGGCCGGCCAGGGCGCCCTGGTGATCGGACAGGTCACGCACGCCTACCGCGACATCTTCGGCAGTGACCGCGGCTTCGGGGACAGCGGCGAATGCAACATCAACGTCATCTGCCCCGATGCCGACGACTGGCGCGATGAGATCCGCACAGTGGCCATCATCACCACCGGTGGCAATGGATTCTGCACAGGTACGCTGATGAACAACTGTGCCGGCGATTCCATCCCCTACTTCCTCACCGCACACCACTGCCTTGGTGCCGATGTGGAGGATTGGGTCTTCCGCTTCAACTGGGAGAGCCCCGTGTGCGACCCCTCCGAGAACGCCCCAATCGACCAGACCGTGGCGGGCTGCGAACTGCTGGTGGACAACGTGGGCACCGACATGGCCTTCCTGCGCCTGAGCAGCATCCCTCCTCCCGCCTACAACGCCAACTGGGCCGGATGGGACAAGCGCGACATCGCTCCGGAAAGCGGCGTGGGCATCCACCATCCCAGCGGTGACATCAAGAAGTTCAGCCGCACCGATGGTGCCATGACCCAGCAGAACGTGGACCTCGGCACCGGGGATGCGGACTGTTGGCGCGTGGCGGTGTGGGATGCCGGTACCACCGAACCCGGCTCCAGCGGCAGCGCCATCTGGAACCAGGATCATCGCGTCGTGGGGCAGCTCTACGGCGGTGCGGCCAACTGTGCCAACAGCGTGGACGACTACTATGGCCGCTTCTCCACCAGCTGGCCGTTCCTGGAGGAATACCTCGGTACCTGCGGCGACACCCTGGACGGTCTCAACGTGCCCGTGGTGGTCCCCATCAATTGGGACGCTTCCATCACCTCCATCTTCGACCTTCCCGCCCTGGTGTGCGATGAGGACAGCATCCGCCCCTGGGTGACCTTGAAGAACAACGGCGAACTGCCCATCACCAACGTCGGTATCAACTACGCCATCGCGGGGCTCGGGACCGACCTCTTCATCTGGAACGGCCTCCTGCAGCCCGGTCAGACCGCCAATGTGCAGCTGCCATGGATCCCGGTCACAGCGGGCGAATTCGAATTGATGGTGAACACCACCACCCCGAACGGTAACGAGGACCAGGTGCCGGAGAACGACGGTTGGAGCCGCCCCTTCGTGGTCAGCACCCCGGGTCAGTTGGTGCGCCTGGACCTGACCTTGGATGACTACGGCACGGACATCACCTGGGAGCTGGCCAACGACGCAGGGACCGTGCTCTACGAAGGCGGTCCTTACGCCGATGGTGATGCCGGTGAACTGGTCACCACCGACTTCTGCCTCACCAACGGCTGCTACGTCTTCACCATCAACGATGCCTTCGGTGATGGTATCTGCTGCGCGGAGGGCGACGGCTCCTACACCATCCATGCCCCCGACCTGCTCACCTTCGTGGAGAGCGACGGCCAGTACGGCGAAGGCGAGGAGCAGCCGTTCTGCTTGAGCGAGGTGAGCGTACCCGAAGTGGCGGGTCCCACCCTGCAGCTTGCCCCCAATCCCACCAAGGATCGCTTGGTACTGCTGGCCTCGGAAGTGCTCCACCAGGTGCGCATGGGACTGCTCGATGGTGCCGGACGGTCGGTGCGCAACTGGCAACTGCCCCTGCTGCAAGGCCCGGTCGATCTGGACCTGCAAGGACTGGCGCCCGGCACCTACCTACTGCAGCTGGACCACGCCAGCGGTCGCAGCGTGGAGCGGGTCATGAAGTTCTGAACCAGCGCCTGGCGCGCTCAGTACGTGATCAGGTAGTAGAGCGACTTCACGTACTCGTTGTTCACCATCAACAGGCCATCTTCGCTTTGCCACCACGCCGTGTGGTCGTACATCGGGTTGTAGGCCGCCACCGTGAACAACGCGATGCCACTGCCTTCGAAGTGCTTGCGGAACACCCGCCGCACCCGCCGCAAATGGAACTCGGTGGACACGATCGCGATGCTGTCATAGCCGTGGGCCTTTGCGTCACGCAACACCGCCGCGGCCTCCTCCCACGTGCTCGTGCCTTCCTCCAACAGCCGCACCCGCGTACTGTCCGCACCGGCGCGATAAGCCGCGCGTGCCGTGAGCTCCGCCTCGGTGAACAGCACACCCTCAGCCTCGAGCACACGATGGATGTTCACCCCTGTGGTGACCAGCGTGTCGCACCAGTGCTCACGCAACAGCTGCGCCCCGCGCGCGCCACGCTCCACCGGTCCGCCGCCGAGCACGTACGCCGCGTCCACCCGCGTGGGGGCATCCTCCGTGATGAGCACCGCACCCAGCCCGCGCAGCACGGACCGATGCCCGATGACCAAGGCCAGGAGCAGCGCGCCCGACACCAGCCATGCCAGCTTACTACGCCACCAAGGCCGCAATGAGCGTGACATCGGCGCCTCCATGGCTCAGTAACTGCCGTTGCGGCGCCGCAGCACCCACTCCGCCGTAAGCAGCGCAAGCAGCACGAAGAACAGGGTGCGCAGACCGATGAGGTCGCTGAAGCGGGTGCGCAGGTACGAACGTGCCGCCAGGCCAGGCCGCGCCTCCAACAATCCGGCCAGCTCCGACACTCGTGCGGCCGGCACTGCCTCGCCCTGGGTGAGCGCGGCAAGATCGCGCAATAGCGCATGGTCCGCGACGGTGTTGTTGCGCTCCAACTGCGGCTCCTCCACATGGAACTGTCCGCTTCGGCTCAGCGTGCGCCCGTTGAAGGTGGTGCTGGCCCGCCAGTCGTAGGTACCCGGTGCCATGCGACCGGCGTTGAGGCTGTACGTGGCGCCGCTGCGGTCGAAGGCGTAGTTCACCACCCGGCCCACGCTGTCGCTCACGTTCAGCTGCACCTCGGGGGTGTTCACCGGTTCGAGGTTGGCGTTGTAGAGCTCGGCGGTGAACAGCACGGGCTCATCGCTGCCGTACACCGCGGCATGGTTCACGCGGAAGGGCTCCTTGTTCACCTTCAGCGCAAGGAACTGCACCATGCGGTGGAAGAGCTTGTCCGTGCGGCGATGGTCGCCGTGCAGCTGATGGTCGGCCATGCGCCAGCGCCAGAGGCCCTCGCCCACGATGAAGCCCTCGCGCCGCTCGCCATCCTGCGCAAAGACGAGCAGCGGATCGTTCGTGCGCACCAGCCCGATGCGTTGCACCGCCAAGGCCTGCGCCCCGCGACCCGTGGAGTATTGAGCGAAGGGCACCTGTAACGGCGGGAAGCGCTCCAACGCCGCCACCAGTTCATCCTCCAGGGTGAACAGCGGGAAGTCTCGCTGCACCGCGGCCTGCGCATCGGTGGTGGCGGGACGACCACCGCTGATGCCCACCGTGCGTTGCACACGTCCCAACGTGGCCAGGTCGGTCCCCAGCGCTGCGATGTAGAGCGTGGGCAGCTTCAAGGTGGCGGCACGGTCCAGCAGCGCGCCGATGGAGTGTTTTGCGGAGGGCAGGCCGTGCAGCACCAGCAGGTCCGCACCTTTCAGCTCGGGCTCGGCCTGGCCCGCGTAGTGCAGCTCGATGCTGTAGCCTTCAGTGCGCGACAGCGCTAGCCGCAACGCACCAAGATCGGGGTGCGGCGCCGCAGCGAGCAGGACGATGCGCTGGCGGTCGTCCAGCACATCCACCACGAAGGACTGGCTGTTGTTGCTGGCCACGCGCTCGCCGTCCACCGCGCGCAGGCGGGCCACGTAGCGCTGCGGACCGGCCGCATCGGGCTTCAGCTCCAGCAGCACGTCCTGCAGGAAGGGGTCTCCGGTGATGGCCACTTCACGCTCTGCCACCACCCGCTCGCCCTGCCGCAGCTCCAGCACGGTGCGCCTGCCAGCCAGGTGATCGGCCTGCACGCGCACCAGCACCGGTGTGCTGTTGCCCAGGTAGGTGATCGCGTTGTGCTCCACGCCCTTCACCAGCAGGTCCGGGTACACGGTGGTGTCGCCCAGCAGCACGGTGTACACGGGAACGCCGAGGCGCGTTGCTTCCAGGCGGGCATCGCGGCCCTGGTTCTGGATGCCATCGCCGTCCAGCACCACCGCACCCAGCTCCGAACCCGCGAAGCGCTCATGCACCGCGCGGAGCAGTGCGCCCACATCGGTGCGCGGACGGTCCTGCGTGAACTGCAGCCCCTCCTCGACCCCGGCGCCGTAAGTGAAGGAGCGCACCTCGAAACGCTCGCCCAGGTCCTGTTGCAGGCGTTCCAGCGCGGTGCGATAGGGACCGTGCAGGAAGGTCGTGTCGCCTGCGGCATCCAGCGAGGCCGACCCATCGTGGGCCAGCACCAGCACGGGCTTGCGCAGTTCACGCTCTTCGTAACGTAGCAGGGGTTCCAGCAGGAAAAAGGCCACCAGCGCGATGCTCAACGCACGCAGCACGAAGAGGATGCGGCGCACCACCGCCGGCAGCTCGCCACCCGAACGCGCATACAGCAGCCACGCGGCACCCACGCCCAGCCCGACGCAGAGCAGGGCCAGCCAGAACGGTTGCGCGGTGGTCAGTTGCATGGCGGGTGCAAAGGTCGCACACGGAGGCACTTCGCAGTGCCCCGCCCGGTAAGCGCGATGTGCCCCATCAGGTGAGCATGCCGCCGCAGACGTTCAGCGTCTGGCCGGTGACATAGCTGCTGAGGTCGCTGCCGAAGAACACGCAGGCATTGGCCACATCGTCGGGCGTACCGCCGCGCTTCAAGGGGATGCCTTCGCGCCAGCCCTCCACCACCTTGGGGTCCAGGGCGGCGGTCATCTCGGTCTCGATGAAGCCCGGCGCGATGGCGTTGCAGCGGATGTTGCGGCTGCCCAGCTCCTGCGCCACGCTCTTGGTGAAGCCCAGCACGCCGGCCTTGCTCGCCGCGTAGTTCGCCTGGCCCGCATTGCCCTGCACGCCCACCACGCTGCTCATGTTGATGATGCTGCCGTTGCGCTGCTTCAGCATGGTGCGCATCACCGCCTTGGTCATGTTGAAGACGCTCTTCAGGTTGGTGTTGATCACCGCGTCCCAATCGGCCTCGCTCATGCGCATCAGCAGCTGGTCCTTGGTGATGCCCGCGTTGTTCACCAGGATGTCGAGCTTGCCCCAGGTGTTCACCACCTGGTCCACTGCGGCCTGTGCGCTGTTCATGTCGCCCGCATCGCTCTGGATGGCCAGCACCGTACGGCCGAAGCGCCCACCCAGCTCGGCGGCCAGCGCGTTCGCCTTGTCCGGACTGCTCACGTAGGTGAAGGCCACCTGTGCCCCTTCGGCCAGGAAACGCTCCACAATGCCTTTTCCGATGCCCCGCGTGCCGCCCGTGATGAGGGCGACCTTCTGATCAAGTAGTGCCATGGTCGTTCCGTTCTGTTCCGGTGGAATGGTGTGTGGCGAAGGTAGCGATGCGTCCGGATCCGCCCCGGCCGCGCACTTACTGGAAGAACTGCAGCACCTTGCTCCACAGCTTGCGCGTCACCAGCAGCGGCGGGGCCTGCAGGCCGTTGATGCCCCAGGAGGCGCGCACCTCGCGGTTGGCCTTCAGGATGTGCTTCACGCTGCCGTTGCTCATGCCCCCCAGCCGGAACCGCACCAGCACTTCGCGCAGGTGTACCGTGGGCACCTCGTGCTTGTACAGGAAGCGCAGCAGGATCTCATAGTCCGCGCCGATGCGCAGCTGCGTGTTGAAGTGGCCGTAGCGGTCGTACACGCTCTTGCGGATGAAGGTGCCCACATGCGGCGGCATCCAGCCCCGGCGGAAGTTGGCGCGGTGGTAGGTGCCGCTGAGCCAGGTGCGGTGCACCTTGTGGATGTCGTGCTCGTCCACCATGATGATGTCGCCGTACACCGCATCTGCGTGGCTGCGCTGGAAGGCGGCCACCACCTGTGCGATGGTCTCCGGGGTCATCAGCAGGTCGCCGGCGTTCACGAAGCCGATGATCTCGCCCGTGGCCCGCGCCAGCCCCTTGTTCATCGCGTCGTAGATGCCATTGTCCGGCTCGCTCACCAGGATGTCGATGCCCCGCCGCCCCGCTGTGGCGCGGTGTTCCTCCAGGATGGCCACGGTACCATCGGTGCTCGCCCCATCGATCACGATCAGCTCGATGGCCGGGTGCGTCTGCGCCAGCACGCTGGCCAGCGTCTCCCGGATCACGGGTGCCACGTTGCGGCAAACGGTGATGAGAGTGACACGCATTGGTGCAAAGAACGGGATGGGCGGGGGAAGCTTACAGCCTGCTCAAATTCATTCGCCGCCCTTCACCCCTTTGCCGCCTTCAAGGTATTGAGCAACAGACTGGTGATGGTCATGGGCCCCACGCCGCCGGGCACGGGACTGATCCAGCTGCAGAGGGGGGCCACCTCATCGAACTTCACATCGCCCACCAGGCGGAAGCCGGCCTTGCGCGTGCTGTCTGGAATGCGGTGGATGCCCACGTCAACGACCACCGCCCCTTCCTTCACCAGCTCGGCGGTGATGAACTCCGGGCGGCCCAGGGCGGCGATGAGGATGTCGGCCTGGTGGGTGATCGCGGCCAGGTCCTTGGTGCGGCTGTGCGCCAGGGTGACCGTGCAATTGCCCGGATAGGCGTTGCGGCTCATGAGCACGCTCATGGGCGTGCCCACGATGTTGCTCCGTCCCACCACCACACACTGTTTGCCGGCCGTCTCGATGTGATGGAAGCGCAGCAGCTCCACGATGCCTGCGGGGGTCGCCGGCAGGAAGCCGGGCAGGCCCAGCACCATGTTGCCCACGTTCTCCGGATGGAAGCCGTCGACGTCCTTGCGCGGATCGATGGCGAGCATCACGCGGTCCGCATTGATGTGGCCGGGCAGGGGCAGTTGCACGATGAAGCCGTCCAGGTCGTTGTCGGCATTGAGGGCCTGCACCAGGTGGAGCAGTTCGTCCTCGGCGATGGTGGCAGGGCGCTTGATGAGGGTGCTGCGGAACCCCACGCTCTGGCAGGCTTTCACCTTGCTCTCCACGTAGGTGCGGCTGGCGCCATCGTCGCCCACGAGCACGGCGGCGAGATGGGGCGCGCGGCCTTTGGCAGCCTTCACTTCGGCCGCTTCGTTGGTGATGCGTTCACGAATGGCCTGCGAAGCCCGCCTGCCATCAAGGAGTTGGAATGTGGCCACCGCGCTCATCGGCGTGAAGATACGTGGCCGGTCCATGTGGACCAAAGCTCCGCGATCGTCGCGGGGGGAGCGTTCAGCGGGGCCTGCGGAGCACCCACACGTACATGGGGTATCCGCGCGATTCCACGGCGTAGATGTGGCTTGCCTGTACCTGCCAGCCCTTCGACTCCAGGTCCTGCAGGGTGGTGAAGAAGGTCATGAGGTCCTTCTCCCGGGCGCTCATGTTCACCACCTTCAGGTCGATGTAGGTGTTGCCGTCCACCGTGGAGAACACGCCGATCTTCCGTTCCGTGGGCGAGTAGTCCAGCGAGATGTACTCGTGCACGGTCTGGCCGTGGCCGGCGGTGCCAAGGAGCAGAACGAAGAGGAAGAGAAGCGTGCGCATGGTGGTCACCGGAAGGCTCGGCCGGTGGGCGAAAGTACCTACCGCGCCGGTACCGATCGCCGCCTGACCACATGCTGCACCAGGAAGTCCTCAGGCTCCAGCACCGGCACCTGTGCGAAGTGGAAGTCCTTGCGGTCGTAGGTGATGATGTGGCCGCACCTGGCCGCCAAGGCGGAATAGTACTGCATGCCGTCCTCCAGGTCGGTCACCTTGGGGTTGGCCACCGCCTGTTGCACGGCCTTGGCGTCCATGTTGGTGATGTGGAGCCTGCTGGCGAGCAGGCTGACCTTTTCGCGGGCCTTCTTCCTCCCGTTCTTCTTTTCAGCGAAATAGGCCCCGATGGCCAGGCAGAGCGGCGAGGTGTACACCTCGAAGCGGGGATCATCGGCCAGGCTGAGCACCCGGGCACAGGCGGTGAAGCGTGGGTACTCATTGCAGAGGACCGTCACCAACACATTGGCATCGAGGAAGACGCGCGTGGGGGGCATGGGAGGTATTCTCACCGCAAAGGCGCCAAGCACGCCAAGGAATACTCCGCTTTGCGCTCTTCGCGTCTTGGCGGTGAAGGCTACTTACGACGACGGCTTTCCAAATAATCCTTCTTCACATTCCGCTCGGCAGCGTTCTTGCGCACGTAGGCCACCTCCCCTTCGGCCACCTGGTTGACCCAATCGCTGACGGGAAGCTCATCGATGCTGCGGTAGCGCTTGTCGGTCACCTTGCTGAGCATGAACTCCACGAGCCGGGACAGGCTGATGTTGTTGGCCTCGGCGAAGGCTTTGGCCTTTTCGGCCACTGCGGCATCGAAGCTTAGGGTGAGCTTGGCGTCCATGATGGTCCGGATGTTCGTACGGCAAATGTACATCATCCATACGTATGAACCAATACGCATGGTCGCCGATCCGCCGATCCCCGTGAACAAGGCTTCGTCTCGGGGGGGGGCGGCAATGCACAGAACTTCAATGGTGTCAGCGCCGCATCCCCTGCATCGCCTGCATCTGGCGCATCATGTTCTGCATCTTGGTCTTGTCCCCCATCATCTTCATCATCTTCCGGGTGTCCTCGAACTGCTTCAGCAGCTTGTTCACCTCGGGCACGTTGGTACCGCTGCCGTTGGCGATGCGCTGCCTGCGGCTGCCGTTGATCAGGGCGGGGTTCTGCCGCTCCTCGGGGGTCATGCTGCGGATGATGGCCTCGATGTGCTTGAATGCATCGTCCGGGATGTCCAGGTTCTTCAAGGCCTTGCCCACGCCGGGTATCATGCCCATCAGGTCCTTCATGTTCCCCATCTTCTTGATCTGCTGGATCTGCTCCAGGAAATCATCGAAGCCGAACTGGTCCTTGGCGATCTTCTTCTGCAGCTCGCGCGCCTGCTTCTCGTCGAACTGCTCCTGCGCACGCTCCACCAGGCTCACCACGTCGCCCATGCCCAGGATGCGGCCGGCCATCCGTTCAGGATGGAACTCGTCGATGGCCTCCATCTTCTCACCGGTACCGATGAACTTGATGGGCTTGTCCACCACACTGCGGATGGAGAGGGCCGCACCGCCGCGGGTGTCGCCGTCCAACTTGGTGAGCACCACGCCGTCGATGTCCAGCCGGTCGTTGAAGGCCTTGGCGGTGTTCACCGCGTCCTGGCCGGTCATGCTGTCCACCACGAAGAGGGTCTCGTGTGGGGCGATGGCCTTCTTCACGCGGGTGATCTCGTCCATCATGGCCTCGTCCACTGCCAGGCGGCCGGCGGTATCCACGATCACCACGGTGAAGCCGTGGATCTTGGCGTACTCCACACCCTTTTGGGCGATGGCCACTGGGTCCTTGCTGGCGCGGTCGCTGAACACCACCACGTCCAGCTGCTTGCCGAGGGTCTCCAGCTGGTCGATGGCCGCGGGGCGGTACACGTCGCAGGCCACCAGCAGGGGCTTGCGGCCCTTCTTCCGCAGGTAGCTGGCCAGCTTGCCGCTGAAGGTGGTCTTACCCGAACCCTGCAGACCGCTCATCAGGATCACGGTGGGGTTGCCGCTCAGGTTGATGGTGGCGCTGCGCCCGCCCATCAGTTCGGCCAGCTCGTCGTGGGCCAGCTTGGTCAGCAGCTGACCGGGGCTTACGGCCGTCAATACGTTCTGGCCCAGGGCCTTGGCCTTCAGCTTGTCGGTGAAGTCCTTGGCGGTCTTGAAGTTCACGTCGGCGTCCAGCAGGGCGCGGCGGATCTCCTTCATGGTCTCCGCCACGTTGATCTCCGTGATCTGGCCCTGGCCCTTGAGGACCTTGAACGCGCGCTCTAACTTGTCACTGAGGTTCTCGAACATGTGTGGTCGTGCTACAGGATCGCGAAGGTAGTGGGGACGTGCGAGGTGAGCGAGCAGGCAAGGTCACGCGGTGAGGAGGATCGCCTCGGTAGACTGACGCGACCGCTGTGGCTTGGGAGCCTGCCGGGCGGGGCTCCGTTCGTTCCGGGCAAGTCGGCATCTCCACGACGCGGCTGAAGCTCGTGCAGTGGATCCGGAGCGATGCACCTGCGCTCGTCCTATGCGGAAGGCATGCACAAGCGGCCGTGCCCACGGCACAGCTTGCAGCAACATTGAGCAGCAGGCATTCTGGGTGGATGAACGGAGAAGCAAGCTGATGTTCAAGGCTCCTGGAGCGATGCCGCTGACTCGTGCGTCCGTTGTAGCCGCACCAGCTAAGGGGACGACCGCCCCCTCCGCAGCACGAAGTCAATCCGCTGCCCCTGATCATCCAATAAAGCGATGTAGGCACGGAGGGTATCCCCTTCCACGCGGTAGCCGATGCGTTGTGGGAAATCGTGCTCGCGGTTCTCGAAGACCCATGCGCCATCCTTCTCCTCCACCCGCACGAAGCTGGTAATGCGCGCGCCACCTGTGGAAGCAATGAAAAGCCACTGGTCGGCGAAATGGGTGATGCGCATCCGCTCCTCGCTGAGCATCTGGCCGGCCTTGCGCATATGCGCCTCACCTTCATAGGTCCGCGGTCCCGCAGCCCTCCACTGCTCCGTGTACTGCATGCCGTCCACCTCACCTTCCCACGTTCCGACCAGCCGGTACGGCAGCTCCATCGATCGGGCATCAAGGAATTGTGCCTGTGTGTGCAGCGAAAGCATGGATGCAAGCAGCAGGATGGAACGGACCATGCGCACAAGGTAACCGCTGGATGTGATCCGTGCAGGGACAGCCCATCAGTGGCCTTGTCTTGTCGGAATAGAGATGTGCGGAGGGTAGGCATGAGTGCTACAGCGATGCGGGTGGGATACGCGGATGGGGTTGTTCGGCGATCTCATCCCGCGGTCCGTCGCGTTCTGAGGGCCTCCGGTCCAACGACCGAACCCTTGCACAATAGCTCTCGTATCACGCCGAGGATCACCAAGCGCAGATGCAATCTTTCATCCATCATTCTCTTCTCAAGGTGTTGTTAAGGGCCTTCCTTGATGGCTTCGGGAGCAGGTTGAAGGGTGCGGTCATCGGACTCTTCATTCTGCTTGCCGGAACGGTCTCGGCCACCCACATGAGCGGCGGGGAGATCTACTGGGAGTGCATCGGGACCAACCAGTACCGCATCCGGCTGGTGGTTTACCGGGATTGTGCGGGCATTGCTGTCGACCCCAGCTACAACCTGCAATTGACCAGCCCCTGTGGGACCCGCACCCTGAACGTCACCACCCCGGGCGGTGTGGAGATCAGCCAGTTGTGCGATCTGGAGCTGCCGAACAGCACGTGCAATGGCGGCACCCTTCCTGGGATCCAGCAATACATCTACACCGGGACCATCACCCTGCCACCGTGTGACTCCTGGACGATCAGCTGGACGAACATCTACCGCAACAATGCCATCGTCAACCTGACGAACCCCGGCACCCGCGAGATGTACATCACCGGTGTGCTGAACAGCGCAGCCGCGCCGTGCAATGATTCCCCCACCTTCACGAACACCGCCATTCCTTACGTCTGCCTGGGCTATCCGGTATCCTACAGCTATGGGGCTGTGGATGTGGAGGCCGATTCGCTCAGCTACAGCCTGATCGGCGCGCGGATGTTGAACGGAAACCCCGTGCCTTATGCCGTGCCCCACACCCCCACCCAACCCATCCCAGGCATCACCATCGACCCGGTGAGCGGACTTGTGAACTTCAGCCTGAGCGTGCAGGGTAACTGGGTGGTGGTGGTGCAGGTGACCCAGTATGATGCATCGGGGAACGTCATCGGCACCATCATGCGTGACATGCAGTTCGTCGCCTATCCGTGCTCCAACATCCCCCCGGACGCTGCCACCGGCCTGGTGACCAACCTGAGCGGAGCGGCGGTGCAGACCGGTCCGCGCAGTATCCAAGTGTGTGAGTCGGGCAACTTCTGCTTCGACATGGTGATCTCGGATGTGAACCTCACCAATGTGCTGGATGCGTTCAGCAACGTGAGCATGAACCTGCCGGGCGCCACCTTCAGCTTCACGGGAAGCAATCCCATCACGGCCACGGTGTGCTGGACGGCCACGGCGGGCACCTCGGGCTTCTTCCCGTTCATCGTCAACGTGGACGATGGTGCGTGTCCGATCCCGGCCTTCCAGACCTATGTGTATTCAGTCCAGGTGTTGGCCGGCCTGCACGCCACGATCGATGCCACGCCCGAGACCTGTGAAGGCTTCGGTGATGGCACAGCCACGGCCACTGTCACGGTCGGTGAGGCGCCCTTCATCTATACCTGGAGCAATGGCGCCACGGACCCGACGATCACCGCAGCGCCAGGCCCGTACAGCGTGGTGATATCCGATGCCAACGGATGTGTATCGCAACCGTTGAACACCACGATCGGAACGGGTCCCCTGCCGCCAACGGCAAATGCAGGCCCCGATGTGGTGGGGTGCATCGGCGCGTTCCCGGTGGCACTGACCGGTAGCGTGAGCAACGCCGGCGGGCATGTGTGGAGCGGGGGCAGCGGAACCTTCAGCGGCAACGGCCTCAGCACGGGCTACACACCCACCGCTGCGGAGATCGCGGCCGGCAGTGTCACGCTCACGCTCACCGCCAACGGCACCGGTGGTTGTCCGCCGGCACAGGACCAGGTGGTCGTGCAACTGCCCAACAGCTTCGCCAACACCACGTTGACAAGCACGGATGCCACCTGCTCCGGTAGCAGCACGGGCACGGCCTCCGTGGTCCCTGCGGATCCCGGCTTCACCTATCTCTGGAACGACCCTGCAACGCAGACCACGGCCACCGCGACAGGTCTTGCCGCTGGTCCCTACACGGTGAACCTCACCGATGCCTTCGGATGCAGCACCACCTTGAGCACCACGGTCGGCAGTGTGGACGCGATCAGCATCACGGATCTCAGCGCCACGGATGAACCCTGCCTGGGTGGTGGTGGTGGAACGGCCGTGGTGAGCGTAGCCGGAGGAACGGCACCTTACAGCTATACGTGGAGCACCGGCGCGACGGGCACAGGCATCATCGCCAGCGCGGGTACGTACAGTGTGAGCATCACAGATGCCAATGGCTGCGCACCTGCCACCGGGACCGTCACCATCAATGCACTGGGCATCCCCAACGTTGCGGATGCCGGACCGGACCTCATCGGCTGCGCGGGGACGTTCCCGGTGGCGCTCAATGGCGCTGTGACCAATGCCACCGGCGGCACCTGGAGCGGCGGTGTGGGCACCTTCACGGGAAGTGGACTTGCACCGGGCTACACCCCGACCGCTGCGGAACTCGCTGCGGGTAGTGTGGTCCTCACGCTCACCACCACCGGTAACAGCACTTGTCCGCCTGCACAGGACCAGGTCACCATCACCTTCCCCAACAGCTTCGCGAACACCAGCATCACCAGCGTGGACGCGATCTGCTTCGGCACGGCCACGGGCAGCGCCACGGTAACGCCCGCCGATCCGGGCTTCACCTACCTGTGGAACGATCCTGCAGCGCAGACCACGGCCACAGCCACCGCGCTGGGTGCGGGCACCTACACGGTAACCATCACCGACAGCTTCGGATGCAGCACCCAGCTGAGCACCTTGATCGGCCCGGTCGCTGCGCTCAGCATCGCGGACATCAGCAGTACCAACGAGAGCTGCCTGGGCCTGGAGGATGGCACCGCCACGGTGAGCGTGAGCGGTGGCACCGCACCCTACACCTACACGTGGAGCAACGGCGCGAACGGCCCGTCCATTGTTGCGGGAAGCGGCGACTACAGTGTCAGCATCACCGACGCCAACGGCTGTGCACCGGCCACGGCGAACATCACCATCGGCGTGACCGGCCTGCCCAACGTGGCCGATGCGGGCGATGACGTGGTGGGATGTACGAACGCGCTTCCCGTTGTCATTCAGGGGTCGATCACCAATGCCACCGGGGTCACCTGGAGCGGCGGTGCAGGGGTGGTCGTGGGCAATGGCCCCGGCATCGCCTACCAGCCCACCCTGGCGGAGATCATGGCTGGCGGGGTCACCCTCGTGATGACCACCACGGGCAACAACACCTGCCCCCCCGATCAGGACAGCGTCTTCATCGCCCTGTCGAACAGCTTCCTCAACAGTGCCTTGAGCACGAGCGCCCCCTTGTGCACTGGCGCATTGGACGGCACGATCACCTACAGCCCCGAGCTGCCGGGCCTCAGTTACCAGTGGAGCGATGCCGCAGCCCAGACCACTTCCATAGCAAGCGGGCTCGCAGCGGGCACTTACAGCATCACGGTGACCGATGCCCTGGGCTGCGACACCACCTTGTCAGCCACGCTCATCGACCCGCCGGCGCTGGCCATCAGCTCCATCACCCCCACCCCCGTCACCTGTGCCAACGGCAACGATGGTTCGGTGCAGGTGGACGTGAACGGTGGCACGCCCGCTTACACCATCACTTGGAACGACGGCAGCAATGGTCCGTTGTTGGGCAACCTGCCTGCGGGGACCTACAGCGCGACGGTCGTTGACGCCAACGGCTGCAGCACCATGGCACAGGCCACGGTCCTCGCACCCGCCCCCATTCTGCTCACCGCGGCCGGACCCGACACGGTCTGTGTGTACGCACCGATCACCTTCAATGCTTCGGCACAGGGTGGTACCGGTCAGTTCGTCTACACATGGGTCGGACTGGGCTCCGGCCCGCAACTCACTGCCGCGCTGAGCCAATCGCAGACCGTGACGGTCAACGCGATGGACTCCAACGGCTGCCTCTCCGCACCGGTGCAGTTGCCGGTGACGGTGCTGGACCTGAGCACCGCCAGCTTCGTGACGTATGGCGATACGACGGTATGCCCGGGCGGATCGGCCACATACGGTGCGCAGTTCAGCGGCTATCCGGGATCCTGGAGCCTCGCCTGGACGCCGGGCATCCACACGGGCCTTGGCCCCTTCACCGCTCCGATCACCGAGGACCGGGTGCTCTCCGTCACGATCACCGATCAATGCGGGAACACGCTCTCGCGTGACATCTCGCTGCAGTTGGATGAAGCACCCACGCTCAGCCTGCCACCGGTGATCGCGGAAGGATGTGCGCCGCTCGCTGTCCAGCTGCCCAACATGCAGCTCCCGGCGGGCACGCAATACCTGTGGCAGCTGGGCAATGGCCAGACCTCCACCCAAGCGCAGCCCAGCCTCACGTACAACGCCGGCAACTATGCGGTCGGCCTGAGCATCGTCACGCCCTTCGGATGTGCGCATACGGCACCTTCATCCGGCCAGGTCATCGCACATGCCCTGCCCACGGCGTCCTTCAGTGCATCCACCTACCAGACCGATGCCGACAATGCCACCATCCAGTTCACCGACCAGAGCGTTGGCAATGGTCTCGGCTACGATTGGCTGTTCGGCGATGGCGGCACCAGCAGCGCGCAGAGCCCCTCACACACTTACGTGGAAGTGGGCACGTTCGAAGTGGAACTGACCGTGGTGGACCAGAACGGGTGCAGTGCCCAGGCCACGGCCGTCATCACCATCGATCCGGTGTACGACATCACGGTGCCCACGGCCTTCACGCCCAACACCAATGGCAGCGGCGCTGGCAACTGGATACCAGGTGATCTGAGCAACGATGTGTTCTACCCCTTCGTACGCTTCGTGGACGACTTCCGCATGCGGATATTCAACCGATGGGGCGAGCTGGTCTTCGAGAGCGATGACATCCGCATCGGTTGGGACGGCTACTACCGCGGCGAGCTCAGCCCGCAGGATGTGTACGTGGTGCAGACGTGGGTGAAGTTCATTGACGGCAAGCAGCTCACCAAGCTCAGCGACCTCACCTTGTTCCGATGAGCACGCTACGGCATATCCTCGGGTTGGCGTTGCTCGCAGCGCTGTCCGCGCGTGGCCAGGATCCGCAGTTCTCGCAGTTCTATGCCGCGCCACAGTACCTCAACCCGGCGCTCACCGGCAACACCTTCCAGGACCGCATCGCGCTGAACTACCGCCTGCAATGGCCGGGCGTGCAACCGGGCTACGAGACCTACATGGCGGCTTACGACCACCGCTTCAGCACCATGAACGCTGGTATCGGCGGCATGGTCATGCGCGACAAGGCGGGCAGCAATGGTCTCACCACCACCTTGATCGGTCTGAGCTACAGCTACGAAGCGCGGATCAACTACCGCCGGGCCATCCGCTTCGGCACCCGGGTGGGCTACGGCATGAAGAGCGTGGACCCCGGTGGTTACCTATTCGCCGACCAAGTAATCCGTGACAATGCATCACGGAGCATCGAACCCGATCTAATGCCGCAGGTGGGCTACCTCGACCTTGCCGGCGGCGCCATGTTCTACACCGAGCAGTTCTGGGCGGGCATCTCCATGAGCCATTTGAACAGGCCGAACCAGAGCCTGATGCTCGATGGAACAGCGCCCCTCGCGGTGCGCACAAGCACCCATGTGGGCTACCGCTTCGGCATCGATGGGCGACCGTACAGCAAGAGCGATAGCCGTATGACCCTGGCCGCGCACTACAAGATGCAGGGCAAGTGGGACCAGTTGGACATAGGCGCCTACATCGAACAGGGCATCCTCACGGGGGGTGTGTGGTACCGTGGCCTGCCCATTGCGAAAGCCTATCAGCCGGGCTACGCGAACAACGAATCCTTCATCCTCATGGCCGGCCTGTTGTTGGATGATCAGTTCCGCTTCACCTACAGCTACGACATCACCATCAGCAAGATGACGATGAAGAGCGGTGGTGCGCACGAACTGAGCCTGATCTACGAATGGCCCAAGAAGGCCAAGAACCGCAAGCACAAGATCGTGCCCTGCCCCAAGTTCTAAGGCGTCTCAGAACCTGGCGTCGAGCGTAAGGAAGGCGGTGCGTCCCATGCCTGGCAACAAACCCGGCCCTGGATAGCCACCGGCCCTGCGTGTGGCATAGACCTCGTCCAGCATATTGTTCATGCCAACGCTCAACGCGATACGCCGGTCGAACTGCCAGGTGGCATTGGCATCCGCCACCGAATAGCCCGGGAGGAAGCCGGCCGTGGCCGATGCGTTCGGCGTCTCGGTATTGGTGGCATCGGTGTACACCCCATCCACCACGCTCAGCTTCAAGGATACGCTCAGGCGGCGATCACGGTAGGTGATGCCGGGCCGCAGGATGTTGCGCGGGGCATATTCCACCTGGTTGCCCGTGAGGTCACTTGTGGGATCGTCAGAGGCTGCAGGATCGTTCCACGAGGTGTAACGGGCATCCACGAAGGCGTAGCTGACAAAGACAGCGAGGTGTGAAGCGCCTTCGGGACCACCGCGCAGCAGGTCGAGCAGCTCGGCCTCCACGTAAGCTTCGGCACCCCGGCTCACGGAGGCGCCGATGTTGGTGCGGTAGTTGACGCCATCGCGCAGGATGGTGCCGATGCGGTTGTTGTAGTGCAGCAGGAAGCCACCGATGTCGAAGGCGAGGAAGCCGCCGACGTTGCCGCGGAAGCCGCCGTCGAGGTTGTATCCGCTGGCATCCTGCAGGTCCGGATCGATCACGTCCGTGGTGGCCGAAGGGGTCAGGTCGCTGTAAAGCACCGGGCGGTAGGCCTGGCTGAAATTGGCATAGAGGCGCGTGCGCTCCGAGGTCCTGAACTGCGCACCGATGCCCAGCAGGGGCAGCTGCCGCAGGCGCTCGCCACTGTCAACCCCGCCGGTGCCGGTAGTGTTGATGCGGCCATCGACACGTGAGGTGATGTGCTCGAAGCGGGCGCCGGGCACCAGGTCCAGGCGATCGGTGAGGGGCAGCAGCACTTCGGCATGCACGGCGGCATTGCGGGTGTTGAGGTCCAACTCGCGGCCAAAACTGCCGGTGATGCTGAGGTCCGCATCGGTGCCGGTGGTGCCGCGGCCCTGTTGCTTCCGCAGGTTCTGGGCCGTGTACCCGCGCACCCCGGCCGCCACATAGGCCTGACGTCCACGGAAGGTCCAGCCACGGCGAACACGGGCCTCCACGCCGTAGTTGGCGTAGCTGTCCCGGTCCACCTGCCGCGCGGCATAGGTGCCAGTGGTGCGGTTGATGGTATCGGGTTCGTTCACAGGTCGCAGGAAGCCCACACTGTTCCGCTCGGCCACGTTGCCGAAGAACTTCACATCCACCACGGTGCGGGTGTCGGGGCGCCACTCCAGCGTGGCCGCACCCACGTTCCAAGGGAGCAGCATCCAATTGCGTTCGCGGGAGGACGAGCGAGCATCGATCGCGAACTGTGCATCGGTGAGGCCACCGGGCTGCTGCTGGCGCACATCGGAACGCGTGTACTCCAGGCCCAGCACGAGCTTGCGAGAGGCCCTGTACTGCACGCCGGCATGACCGGTGGTCGTGGTGTAGCGGCTATTGGCGCGCCAGCCATCAGCACTGCGGTGATGGAGGAAGGTGTAGTAGCTCCACTTCCCCTTGCTCCCACCCAGGGCGTTGTAGCTGTCGAAGAGCCCGTAGGAGCCGGCGGTCTGGCGGGTCTCGAAGGCCAGGGTTCGGTCGCGCGGACCTTTTTTCAGCACGAAGTTGACCAAGCCGCCGAACTGCGGACCAAAGGCCAGGGAGGCCGCGCCGCGCACCACCTCGATGCGTTCCACCGCGGCCATGGGCGGCGTATAGTAGGCCTCGGGGTAGCCGAACACATCGGCCGAGATATCGTGTCCGTTCTGGCGGGTGTTGAACTCCCAGCTGCGGTTGGGGCTGAGGCCGCGCGCCGCGATGCCCAGCTGCATCCCGCTCCCATCGTTCTCCCACACGGTGATGCCCGGCACCTTGGCGAAGACCTGCCGGGCCTGGTTCTGGGAGAGATCGGCGTCGGTGGCCGAGAGCGTGATCACCTCCGTGCGCCGGCCCGCCATGATCGTGGCGCCGAGGGTGTCGCTGGCGGGCTTCACCCCAAGCTGCATGGGGCCGATGATCTCATGCACCTTCAGGTCCACCGTGCGGATGCTGTCCGGTCCCTGGGCCAGGACCTGAAGCCCGGCAGCGTTGATCACAATGACAAGGACGGTGCGTGCGAATGCCCGGCTCGGGAAGTTCTCCAACATGGCCGCAAAGGACCCCCGGAGCAGCCCCTCGGTACAATACCGCGATCGGGGTATTCGGCCCCTTACATCCGCTCAGGCACCTCAATTCCCAAACACCACATCGCCTTCTTGGTGGCGGTGGCCACGGCGGCGCTCAGGGCCAGGCGGAAGTTGCGCTTGGTGGCATCCTCCTCCTTCAGCACGGGAACGGCTTGGTAGAAGCTGTTGTAGGCCTTCACCAGCTCGTAGGTGTGGTTGGCCATTGCGGAGGGGTCCAATTTGGTGGCCGCGTCGTCCAGCACGGCAGGCAGGTGGTGCAGCAGCTTGATGACGGTGCG
>CAYZBO010000034.1:0-30499 GCA_964476665.1 uncultured Chryseobacterium sp.
GCCAGGTTGATGGCGGTGGTGGTCTTGCCCACGCCGCCTTTCTGGTTCACGATGGAAATGATCTTGGCCATGCTGGTCGGGGTCGGATGTAAGCGTTGGGTCAACGGCTAAGCCGGTGGCAAAGTACGTGCGCCTTTGCCGCTCGTTCATGTTGATAAGTCAGCGAGTTTTGAACACAGGTGGCGGAAGGAAGGCGCCCACGTCGCACCTACTTCCCCGCATCCCATTGAGCACCACCTACTTGACCCGGTCATGGTCACCGTTGCTTGTGCCACCCCGTCCATTGATCGATCCACCCAAGACCCACCGTCACCTTTTCATCCGCGCTGCGTTGAAAGGCTTGAACCCGCACCAGCAGCACCATGGCCCTCAACATCTCCTTCAGGTCCGGCAAGGCCCAGAGCGAACAAGCGGCCCGGTATTACCAGGAAGCCGCCGGGCAGGTGCTGGACAGCCTGATGCCCGAACTGGAGGAGTTCTCCTACCACATGGACCGTCCGCTCGGGTCCACCATACGCCTTCGCGTGTGGTGCCGCCAGGAGCTGCGCGAGGACCAACTGCACGGGCTCCTAGATCGCATCATCGCCGTGAACGACGCGGTGCAGCTGCTGGAGGCCGGACCGCAAGACCCGAACATGGTGCCCGACACCGTGATGGAATGGCTCCGTGTCAGTCCACCCGAGCAGGACCTGTTCTGTGAGCTTACCGTGATCGACCCGCACGGATCGCCCGAGGAGCGACCGCGCCTGAGCCTTGGCATCCAACAGGGCAGGACCATCCTGGTCAGCAGCGACAGGCTGCTTTTCAGCTGGTTGGATCAAGATCTTTTCGGGCTGGCCCTTGCCGGCAATGGCAGTTACCTCGTGGAGGTCATCGTAGATCACGACCTCAGGATAGCTTCCTGATCCGGTTCAGATATCCTTGCGGTCAAGGTCCTCGAAGTTCACATCCGTGAAGGGAGTGACGTCATTGGGACCTTCGGGCTTGCCGGGCTCTTCACGCCGGCCAAAGTCGCCGTTGCTGCGCAGGCGATCGATCTCCTCAATGGCGTCATGCAGGCCGTCGATGAACTTGTCGAAATCCTCCTTGTACAGGAAGATCTTGTGCTTGTCGTAGGTGGCAGTGCCATCCTCGTGCGTGTGCTTCTTGCTTTCCGTGATGGTAAGGTAGAGGTCCCGTCCCCGCGTACTCTTCACGTCGAAGAAGTAGGTTCGTTTACCCGCTCTAACGGCCTTCGAGTATACGTCCTCACGATCGTCCACCATGGTCATTGGCACATCCGCTGCTGGTGCGGGGGCAATCCAAATATAATCGGGTTATCCGAACCTGCAAAACGAGTTGCCTCAACCACGGTGGTCGGCTGCGGTCAACAACTGCTCTTCATGCATGCGGGCATAGATGCCGCCACGGGCCACAAGGGCGGCGTGATCACCCTCCTCCACCAACCGGCCGCCCTCAAGCACGAGGATATGGTCCGCCTCCCGTACAGCGCTGATCCGATGGCTGATCAGGATGGTGGTGCTGCCCTTCATCACGCTCCGCAGCTCGCGCAGGATCGCTTCCTCCGTGGCGGTGTCAACTGCACTTAACGCATCATCGAGCACAACGATCCGCGGCCTTCCGATGATGGCCCGTGCAATGCTCACGCGTTGTTTCTGTCCACCGCTCAGCGTGACCCCGCGTTCGCCAAGCATCGTGTCGTAGCCCTTGGCGAAACCGGTGATGTTCTCGTGCACCTGGGCGGAGCGCGCCGCGCGCTGGACCTGCTCATCAAGATCATCCACGGCGTCCAGCCGGAAGGCGATGTTGTGCCGGATGCTGTCGCTGAAGAGGAACACATCCTGGGGCACCATGCCCAGCTGGTTGCGGAACCGCTCCAACTTCACGTCCGGCAGGGGCACACCATCGATGAGGATGCGGCCTGCCGTGGGGTCGTACAGGCGGGCGATGAGCTCCGCGATGGTGCTCTTCCCACTGCCGGTATGGCCCACGATGGCCAGCGTGCCACCGGCAGGCACATGGAACGAAATGTCATGCAGCGCCGTGATGCCCGTATCCGCGTAGGTGAAACCCACACCTTCGAAGGTGATGGCGCCATGCACCACCGCAAGCCCATCACCCCGGTCACGGATGGCAGGCTCCGTATCGAGGAACTCGTTGATGCGCACCATGCTGGCAGATGCCTGCTGGATGAGCGAGGTGACCCAGCCCACCGAAGCAAAGGGCCAGGTGAGCATGTTCACGTAGATCACGAACTCCGCGATATTACCCACGCTCACACTGGGGTCGCCTTGGATCAGCTTCATGCCACCAATGAAAATGGTGAGCACGGTGCTAAGACCGATCAGCAGCATGATGGCCGGCATGAATAGGGCATCCACCCGCGCCTGGTCCAGACTGCTCCGGCGGTAGGCATCGGCCGCGGAGGCAAAGCGGTCCACCGCCATGCGTTCCTTGGCATGCGTCTTCAGCACGCGCACCCCGCTGAAGCTCTCCTGCGCCAGACTGCTCAGGTGGCTCTGTTCCTGCTGAACGGCCATGCTGCGGCGATTGATCACATCGCTCACGTAATAAATGGCAACGCTCATCACCGGCAGCGGGGCGAGCGTCCATAGCGTGAGCTCCGGGTTCACATGCAGCATGAAGGCGATGCACATGACGAAGAGCACCACCAGGTTGATGGTGTACATCACCGCAGGTCCCAGGTACATGCGCACCTTGCCCACATCCTCACTGATGCGGTTCATCAGGTCGCCGGTGCTGTTGCGCTTGTAGAAGGCACGGTCCAGTCGCTGATAATGCGCGAAGACGGTGTTCTTCAGGTCGTACTCGATCAACCGGCTCACCACGATGATGGTCTGCCGCATGAGGAACATGAAGAAACCTTTCAGCAGGGCCAGCACCAGGTAAAGCCCTGCCAGCAAGGCAGCCAACCACACCGCGGTACCGGCCAGCAGCTCATTGGTACCGACGCTTCGAAGCCTTCCCTCCAGATCGATGCCTGTCCAAGCGATCCACTGGGTGAGCAGGCTGGGTGCGGAGAGCACGCGCTGGTCGGCCGGCAGGTCGCGCTGCCGGAACGCTTCGGCGATCAGATCGATGGCCTCGCGCACCACCTGCGGAGCATACACGGCGAACAGGTTGCTGAGTGCGATGAACACCACCCCGAGCAGCAGGTGCCATGGGTACTTGGCGAAATAGGGGTTCAGCTTCAGCAGCGGACGCATCCCGGGGCGGTGGAACTTCCTACTTTTGCGCCGCCCTGAACGGCACTGCGACACGCAAGGAAGTGGTGCAAAGGTAGGGGCGGAGCGAGGAGCGGAACGTGTGCGACCCATTGACAGGATGACCTTTGTGGACCGCACCAGCGTAACCCGGCACACCCGCTTCGACACCTGCGACACAACGGAACCCACCATGGTCACCTCCACCAAGACAGCCAGCAGCGAGCTCGTGATGAGCCGCATGGAAAAGCACGACCACGAGGAAGTGCTCTTCTGCTTCGATCGACCCACAGGCCTGCGCGCCATCATCGCCATCCACGACACCACCCTGGGGCCCGCGCTCGGCGGCACCCGCATGTGGCCTTATGCCAGTGAGGCCGAAGCCCTGCAAGATGTGCTCCGCCTGAGCCGTGGCATGACCTACAAGAGCGCCCTCGCCGGATTGGACCTGGGCGGTGGGAAAGCAGTGATCATCGGTGATGCCCGCACCCAGAAGACCGAGGCCATGTTCCGACGGTTCGGCCAGTTCGTGCACAGCCTCAACGGGCGCTACATCACCGCAGAGGATGTGGGCATGAGCACCACCGAGATGGTCAACATCCGCAAGGAGACGCCCCACGTGGCCGGTCTGCCGATGGAGATGGGCGGCAGCGGCGACCCCAGCCCGGTGACCGCGTACGGCGTATACTGTGGCATGAAGGCTGCGGCGCGCACCGCCTATGGCAGCGATTCGCTCAAGGGCCGCACCGTGGCCGTGCAAGGTGCCGGTAATGTGGGCAGGGCACTGGTCGAGTACCTGGTGAAGGAAGGTGCCGAAGTCCTCCTCACCGACATTCATGCCGATAAGCTGGCGACCATCAAAGCTGAACTGCCTGCCGTACAGATCGTGGAGCCCGATGCCATCTACGATGCCGCCATGGACATCTATTCGCCCTGCGCACTCGGTGCAACGGTGAACGATGACACCCTCAAGCGCCTGAAGTGCAGTGTGATCGCCGGTGCCGCCAACAACCAGCTCGCCGATGAAGCGGCGCATGGCAAGGCGTTGATGGAGAAGGGCATCCTTTACGCCCCCGACTTCCTCATCAACGCCGGTGGCATCATCAATTGTGCGTGGGAACGGAAGGGCTATAACGCCACCGCAGCCATGAAGCAGACCGAAGCCATCTACGATACGGCACTGCGCATCTTCAAGGCCAGTGCTGAACTTGGTATTCCCACCTACCTCGCCGCCAACCAGGCCGCCGAGGACCGAATCAGCAGCATGCGCGCCGCTGGCATCCGCTTCTGACCCCGCATGTTGAACCGACGCTACCTCCGCATCAAGGTCTACCAGTCGCTCTATGCCTACTGGCAGGCGAACGATGCCAGTGCCGCGCGTATCGAGAAGGAGTTGGTGGGCAGCATCGATCGCACCTACGACCTCTTCCTCTCCCTGCTGCTCACCTTCGGCGAACTGCGTCACGTGGCCGAACTGCGGATGGAGGAGCGCAAGAAGAAGCGCATGCCCAGCGCGGAGGACCTCAACCCCAAGCGGCGCTTCGTGGACAATCCCTACCTGCTCAGCATTGTGCAGAACGAAAGGCTGCGGCAGGAGTGCGATAAACGCCGCATCAGCTGGGTGGGCCATCACGAGCTGTTCGTGCAGATCTACAAGGACCTCGAGGCCAGCGCGCCCCACCAGGCATATTTGAACGATGGTGGTGCCGACCTTCGGAAAGACCTGCAATACCTCGTTCAGGTCTTCATCGATCACATCGCCAACAGCGAATTGCTCCATGAGGTCTACGACAGCCGCACCATCTACTGGCTGGAGGACCTGGACCTCGCTGCGGCAATGGTGAAGCGCAGCCTGGAACAACTGCGGGCCGGTTCCGCGGACAACCTCTTTGATGAGCTGGCCCGTGACAACAGCGAGGAGCAGGCCTTTGTGCGCGACCTCTTCCAAGGCACCATCCGCAACAGCGCCGAGCACGAAGAAGCCATCGCCGCGCGCAGCAGCAACTGGGAGAGCGACCGCATCGCCATGAGCGACATGATCCTCATGAAAATGGCGCTCACCGAAGTGCTCCTGTTCGATCAGATCCCCGTGAAGGTGACGATGAACGAGTACATCGAGATCGCCAAAGCCTACAGCACCCCCAAGAGCAAGAGCTTCGTGAACGGCGTGCTCGACAAGCTCTTCATGGACCTGCGCACCGCCGGCCGCATCCACAAGGTGGGCCGCGGCCTGCTCGATAGCTGAAGCGTGACCACCATGAACCGCAACCTTCACCTTGTCCTGCTCGCAACAAGCCTGGTCGTTGTCGGCTGTCGCATCACCGACCACAGCGAACGCGATGGTATCATCGGTACCGACGACATTCACTTCCCCGTAACAGGCGAAGGCGAAGTGGACCCGGACAAGCTGCCGGCCATTACCTTCAAGGAGACCCATTTCGACATGGGCCGGATCGTGCAAGGAACCAAGGTGGACCATCGCTTCACGCTCACCAACACAGGCGGTAGCGCGCTGGTCATTACCGATGTGCGCGGCTCCTGTGGCTGCACGGTGAGCAAGGAATGGCCCCGGGAACCTGTTCCCCCCGGTTCCTCGGCCGATATCGCCGTCACCTTCGACAGTGAAGGCCGCAGCGGACGCCAGGACAAGACCGTCACCATCGTGGCCAATACCGTTCCGCCATCGCATGTGCTCACCCTCAGCGGTGAAGTGATCGCACCGGAACAACCCTGACCGAACACCACCCCCCAACCCCCGTATAAGCCGATGTTCTTACAAGCACAACAGTCACAGGACCCCATGAGCTTCTGGATCATGATGGCCCTGCTCATGGTCGTTTTCTACTTCTTCATGATCCGCCCCCAGCAGAAGAAATCAAAGGAGGCCAAGAAGTTCCGTGAGTCCTTGCAGAAGGGCAGCAAGGTGGTCACCATCGGTGGCATCCACGGGCGCATCGTGGAAGTGAACGAAACCAACGTGCTGTTGGAGATCGACAGCAACGTGCGCGTGCGCTTCGAGAAGAGCGCCATCGCCATGGACAGCTCCATGCAGCTGATGGAGGGCAACGCCAAAGCCTGAGGCCGATCATGTTCACCGTGGCGCTCACCGGCGGCATGGGCAGCGGCAAGAGCACGGTAGCCCGACTCTTCCGGCTGTTGGGTGTGCCCGTGTACGAGGCTGATGCTGAAGCGCGCCGCCTGCAGGACCACGACCCCGCACTGCGCAACGCCATCGCACAACGCTTCGGTGCCGCGCTCTACGCCAGCGGCATGCTGGATCGCCAGGCCCTCGCCACGATCGTGTTCGCCGACGCCACCGCCCTGGCCGACCTGAACGCCCTGGTCCATCCCGCCGTGCGTGCGGCCTTCCACACCTGGGCTGCCACGCACAGCGACCGACCGTACGTGATCATGGAAGCAGCGGTGCTCGTGCGCAGCGGCGGCCATCGCGACTTCGACCGCACCGTTGTGGTGGAGGCGCCTGAGGAGATCCGCATCCAGCGTGTGCTTCAGCGCGACGGGTCCAGCCGTGAACAGGTGCTGGCGCGCATGGCCCATCAAGCAACGGATGCGGAACTGCACGCCGCCGCCCATCACCTCATCGACAACAGTGGAGCACAAGCCCTCATCCCGCAGGTGATCGAGCTGCATACCACCCTCAGTGCGCAACCATGAACAACGAGCAGCCGCTACGCGATCTGCCATTGAGCATGGTCACCTTCCTGTTCGGCATGGCGTCGATACCATTGTCCGTGCTCCGGCACCTCGTCTCCTTGGCCGTAGTGCTGGCCGCACTGGCGCTGGCGTTCCATTGGTGGGGTCGGCGAAAGGCAGGAAAGGAGGGCTACTCACCGGCCAGCTTGAAGCGCTCTCGACTCGGTGGCAAAGGCGCGATGATCGGCGGCACGCTTGCGCTGGTGATGTGGGCCCTCTGGCGGACCAACGTTCTGCTTCACTGAGCGTGGATCGCGCGGGGCCAGGTGGTCACATGTTCGTGTACAGGCTCCATACCGAACTCTTCCACCAATTTGGTGAACAAGCGCGCAGTAGCTTCGGCATCGGCGCCTGCGCGGTGGGCGGCTGCGAAGGGTATGTCAAGATGCCGACAGAGGGCGCCGAGGTTGTAGTGCTCAAGGGTGGGTAGAAGCCGGCGGGACAAGCGTTCGGTGCATATCGTTCGGCGGTCGAACACCAAGCCGGTCCGTGCGAACTCATGCTCCAAGGCGGTCATGTCGAAACGTACGTTGTGCGCCACCACGATGCGGTCCTGGGTGAGGGTCTCCAGCGTACGCACTACTTCGTGGAAGCGAGGCGCGGAGGCCACCATGCCATCCGTGATACCCGTGAGGCGCCGGATGAACGGCGGGATCTTGCTGGAAGGACGTATGAGGCTGTCCCAACGGACCCGCTCGTGTGACCCGTCCAAGGCGATGACCGCCACCTCCATCACCTCGCCCACCCGGGGGTCACCGCTGGTGGTCTCCACATCGAGCACGGCAAAGCGATCGTAGCGCATGGGAGGCGTTGATACGATGGGGGGGAGGGTAGGGGTTACCAGCAGGGGGAAGGTCGGCGGAACAGATGTTTGCGCAAGCCAATGACCGGATATTTAATCACCTCAATATCAAGGACATAAACCTCTCACCCAGAGCCGTCATCAACTCCGCTCTTGACGGGAACGCCAAGCGCAGCGGTCGATCCGAGCGGAATGGCCTGTTGGAACTCGTTCGCTTGTACGAACAAGTAGAGCGCACTAAACTTTTGGAAGCGAGCGAGAGGTATTTCACGCCCAGGCGACCTGCCTGGCGGCAGGCAGGGGCGTCGGAACCGAGCATGGTCGGGTGCTCTGTGAGGTCTTCGACAACGACGCATGGGCGTGAAAGACCCGCGCGTAGCCCGAAGGGCTTTTTTGAGATGCGCTCTAGTTGTGGCGCTCCGGGATCCGCCCCATTTTCCCGACCTTTCGCCGTCTTCCCATGTCCCTCATCACCGCCTACCACCGCTTCGTCTTCCACACCCTCGCCGGGTGGACCATCGAAGACCGTCGTACCGCGCCACTGCCCCGCTTCATTGTCGTGGTCGCTCCCCACACCAGCAACTGGGATTTCTTCGTGGGCCTCAGCGTGCGCATCCTCTCCGGCATGCAAGGCGCCAAGTACCTCGCCAAGAAGTCCCTGTTCAAGTTCCCGCTCGGCGGCTTCTTCAAAGCCTTGGGCGGCTATCCGGTGGACCGCAGCAAGCACAACAACATGGTGGACGCCGTGGTGGATCTGTTCAACAGCGGGGCCATCAAGCGCATGGCCATCACCCCCGAAGGCACGCGCAAGTACCAGCCCCATTGGAAGAGCGGCTTCCACCACATCGCCACCAAGGCCGGTGTGCCCATCATTCTCTGCGCATTCGACTACCCCAACAAGCGCGCCGTCATCTCCGATCCCTTTCCGCTCACGGCCGATGTGGAAGGGGATATCGAACGCATGAAGGACTGGTTCCGCCCCTTCAAAGGGCGCAACCCGGAGGACGGTATCCGCTGATCGGCACGATGATCGCAGTACCCCTACCGATGCACTTCCTCCGTCCCGCCCTGCTTCTCATCTGTATCGTTGTGGCGCTGTGCACCTCTGCCCAGACCTTCCCGCCACTGGAAGGCGAGACCCTAAAGGGCGACCGTGTGAGCCTGCCTGCGAAGGGCGGCGCGCCGCATACCCTCGTCGCGCTGGCATACGGTCAGAAAGCCGGACCGGCGCTGGAGGACTGGTTCGAGCCGCTGTACCTGCGCTTTGTGGCCAAGCACGGGCTCTTCGCCCAAGCCATGCACGTGGACGTCCACTTCGTTCCGCTCTTCGTGGGGGCCAACAAAGCCGCCTATGAACCCACCTTGAAGAAGTTCCGCAAGAGCGCCGCTCCCGAGCTATTGGACCGCATCCTCTTCGTGCGCACCGAGCTTGAGGCCGTGCAGGAGCCGCTTGGCCTGAAGGACAAGGACGAGCCCTACTTCTTCATCATTGACCAAGATGGCACCATCGTACACCGCAGCCAGGGCGCCTATACCGACGCGAAATTGGAGGCCATGGAAGAGGTGTTGATGCAGTGACCCGACCACCGATATTACTTTCGCCCTCCTTACGAACCAACTCATGACCATGCCGATGACGACCATGCTCGCAGCCCTCTTGGGACTGATGTTCAGCGCATGCGGTGGCGAACAGCCCGCCGGTGCAGTGGCCACCACCGCTGGAAATGAACAACAACCCCAACCCACTGCCGTGAACAACGCTGAAGGCCTCTTTGCCAAGATCAAGACCAACAAGGGCACCATCACCATCCGCCTCGAACACGAGAAGGCGCCCATGACCGTAGCCAACTTCGTGGCCCTTGCCGAAGGCCGCATGAAGAACAGCGCCAAGCCCGAAGGAACGCCCTACTACGATGGCATCAAGTTCCACCGCGTCATCGCTGATTTCATGATCCAGGGTGGAGACCCCACGGGCACTGGCGCTGGCGGTCCAGGCTATGCGTTCCCGGATGAGATCCACCCCGACCTGAAGCATACCCGCGCGGGCACGCTGAGCATGGCCAATGCCGGTCCGTACACCAACGGCAGCCAGTTCTTCATCACCCACAAGGACACCCCTTGGCTCGATGGCCGCCATGCCGTGTTCGGCTACGTGACCGAAGGACAGGACGTGGTGAACGCCATTGCCCAAGGCGACGTGATGGAATCCGTCACCATCGAACGTGTTGGCGATGCCGCCAAGGCCTGGGACGCCGTGAAGGTGCTCGCGGACAACGCAGCGAAGTTCAAGGCCCGTTAACGGCGACCTCCGCCACCCGGCTTGCCACGGCCACCTCCACTACGGCGGTGGCCGTTGCCTTTTCCACCACTGCTCACCCGGGCCTTCGGATCGTAGGCCGGGCCGCGACCGAACTGCTCGGGCAACGGCATCTTGCGTACCTCATAGCCGATCAAGGCCTCGATGCGACCGAACTCGCGCATCTCCTTCTCGTTCACGAAGGTGATGGCCTGGCCCTTGCGCTGGGCACGCGCGGTGCGGCCTACGCGGTGCACGTAATCCTCCGGATCGCGCGGTACATCGTAGTTGATCACCATGTCGATGTCGTCGATGTCAATACCGCGGCTCACCACGTCAGTGGCCACCAGGATGCGCAGCTTGCGGTTGCGGAAGGCCAGCATCACCTCTTCGCGTTCGGACTGTTCCAGGTCGCTGTGCATGGCGCGGGCGTTGAAGCCCTGCTTCTGCAGGTGACGGTTCAGGTTGCGCACCTCCACCTTGCGCCCTGCGAATATCACGATGCTCGTGGCTTCCGAGGTGCGCAGCACATGCTCGAGGATCTGCGCCTTCTGCATGTCGTAGATCACATAGGCCTGCTGGTCCACACCTTCGGCCGGCTTGCTCAACGAGATGGTGATCTCCACCGGGTCCACCAGGATGTTGCGCGACAGTTCGCGGATGCCCGGCGGCATGGTGGCGCTGAACATCAAGGTCTGCCGCTCCTTGGGAAGGAAGGTGATGATGCGGTTGATGTCATCCACAAAGCCCATGTCCATCATGCGGTCCGCTTCGTCCAGGATGAGGAACTCAAGGCCTTTGAGCGGCACGTAGCCAAGGTTGAGGTGGCTGAGCAGCTTGCCGGGCGTGGCCACCACCACTTCCACACCGCCTACCAGCGCCTGCTTCTGCTGGTCGAAATTGGCGCCATCACTGCCGCCATAGAGCGGTATGGAGGTGATGGGGGTGTAATATGCGATGGCCTGCAGCTGCTGGTCGATCTGCAGGGCCAGCTCGCGTGTTGGCACCACGATGAGGCCCCGTATGGAGCCTTCCACCTTGGGCCGGTAGGAGACGATGGTGTCGATCAGCGGAAGCAGAAAGGCAGCGGTCTTTCCCGTACCGGTCTGGGCGCAGGCGATGAGATCGCGTTGATCGAGGGCGGCAGGAATGGCCTGTTCCTGGATGGGCGTGGGCTTCCTGATGTTCATGGCATCAAGGCCGTCCAACAATTCCTCACAAAGGCCGAGCGAACGAAAATCCATGGTTCCGGTCACAATGGACCGCTGGTTTTAGGACCGACCACGGATGCGTGGAAGGCGCGCGAAGGTATGGCTTGGTCGGCAGGAGGGCTCAGGATGCCTTCCGCAGCGCCGTGGCCTCGCCGAACACAAGCCTGAACGCCCCTCCCTCGTTACGTGTGCCGGTGACCTCACCTCCGAGCTGTTCAGCAAGGAGCGCAATGAGCTCCGTACCGAACGTCGGCACAAGGGTCCGCTGTGCCGATGGTTGCCGCCCTCCTTCGGAATCCTGGAATACCAGCTCATGCCGTCCGTCCAATTCGCGCAACGTCAGGAGCACGTGCCCTTGATCGGAATCATTGAAGGCATGCTTGGCGGCGTTGGTGATGAGTTCGTTCACCAGCAGGGTAAGCGGCAGCAACTCCTCCTCGGATAATGGAAGGGAGGCGATATCCGCCGTGAAGCTCACCCGATCGTGGATGCCATGCGCGACCAGCACCGAACGGACCAGCTTGCTGAAGTGGTCCTTCAGGGTGCTTCTGCCCAACGAGCTCTGCCGGTACATCATGTCGTGCACCATGGCCATGGAACGCACACGCCCTTGGGCCTCACGGAATTGCCGCTCGATGACGGGGTCATCATGGCGGGCCATTTGGATGGCAAGAAGGCTCTCAACGACCTGAAGATTGTTCTTCATGCGATGATGGATCTCCTTCAGCAACAATTCCTTTTCCTCGGCTCCCAGGATGCTCTCCGCGAGCCGCTCGTTCTGGATGATCAATTCCCTGTGCTGGGTCTCGATCTCCTCGTGCTGCTTCCGGATGACCGCATTCTTGAGCTTCAGACGCCGCATCATGCGCAGCCCGGACAACGCGGACACAGCCAGCAGAAGCAGCAGGATTGCCAGGGCGACTACAAGTCCGATGAGGATGCCATTGTCCGTGCGCTGGGCAAGGATGGTCCGTTCCTTCGAGCCGATCTCCTCCCGCAGGGCCGCATTATCCACCTCCCGTTGCTCCATGTCGTGCATGACCTGGAGCACAGCGATGGCCACTGCATCCTCAGCGGCGCGGAGGGAATCATCGGTATGCTTGATGCGTTGCAGGCTTCTCAAGGCCCCATGAACATCATTCCTGGCGAGTGCCACGGCATGCTCCAACTGATGCACCAGAAGCAGCTGCATGGCATCACCGGACCCTGAGACCAGCTGCCTGGCCTCTTCCAAGGAACGGCCGGCCTCGAGGGTCCTGCCCATGCTCAACAGCACCTGCACTCGGGTGGCGAGCAGCTCAAGAAGATCACTGGGATGTTCTTCGGCTTTCAATACACGTTGCGCCTGGGAAAGCAGCACCATGGCATCGCCGTTGCGGCCTCGAGCAATGAGCAAACGGGCCTGGTCCACATCGAACCGTGCCTGTAGTACGTCATCATCCCGGTATTGCTGCAGGTCCTCCACCTCACGCATCAACCGATCGGCCTCGTCCAGTTCACCATTGTCGAGCAGCAGGTCCACCAGACCGTGCACAAGACGCGCATGGAGTTCGGCATCATTCAACGAAAGGGACATTGCTACGGCATTGCGACCTTCCCTGATGGCCTTGGCGGATTGGCCGCTGCGTGCGAACGCTTCCGCAACGGACCACAGGTCCTCCGTGATCGCCCGTGGATCGCCAAGCCTGCGAGCCAGGTCGAGGGTTCGAAGAGCGGTCCGCAACACCTCCTCCCTGGCACCGGATCGCAGCTCGGAGGAGAGCAGCTCACGCAAGGCAGCATGCTCCCTGGCCATATCACCGCTTCTTTCGGCGGCCTGAAGTCCGCTGCGGGCCGACACCAGACCGCTCACCAGGTCCGCATTGGACGGGTTCGCCATGGAAGGGCCTGACCCAAGCAGGAACAGAAGCCAGAAAAGCGATCGACGGATGGGGGAGAGCATGCACATCGGGTCGTTATACGGTGGTGCGTGCGGTTGGTTGCCAAGGCGGCACCATCGAACCGGTCATCTCCGCTTACTTTGGCACATGGTCGTTCGCGTGGAGGTGTGTGTCACCAGCGTTCAAGAGGCGCTATCTGCCGCGTCCGCCGGTGCCGATTCCGTGGAGCTCTGCACCTGGCTTGCCGCTGGGGGAGTGACCCCCTCCTCCGGGCTGGCCCATACAGTACACCGACAGGTGCCGATCGCTGTCCGGGTACTCGTGCGCCCTTCTCCCGGACCGTTCCATTACTCGCTCCCTGAACTGGACGCCCTGCTGCACGATACGCGCATCTACAGCAGCGACGGCATGGGAGTGGTCACTGGAGCACTGGGCCCCAATGCCGAATGGGACGATGACACGATGCGTCAGATCCGCACTGCTGCAGGATCCGCCGAGCTGACGTTCCACCGCGCGATCGATCATGCCATGGACCCCTTCCTTGTCGCAGAGCGTTGCGCTGCCACGGGCATGCAACGGATCCTGACCTCCGGAGGAGCATCCACTGCGCTGGAGGGCGCTGCATCGCTTCGCGAATTGATCCGGTGCGCACCGGGAGTGCGGATCGCGGCGGGAGGTGGGATCCGGCCAGACAATGTGGTGGAACTTGTCGAACGCAGTGGGGTGGAGGAGGTGCACTTCTCCGCACAGCGATGGGTCTCCTTACCGTCCGGCGGACCCGCCCTCGGCGGTGATGCAGCGCTCGTGAACGCCGCCGTGGAAGCTGACCTGGCACGCATAGAAGGGGTCTTGAACGCGCTAACGAAGGCCGGCTTGCGATGAGACCGCTCATGCTCACCCTGTCACTGATCGCGGTGACATCCCTTGCAGCCCAGAAGCGGGAACGTGCGCTGGATGCCGGGTGGGTGCTGCAGGGTCCGAACAGCATCGAGCTCCCCGCCCGGGTACCCGGTGTTGTTCATATGGACCTGATCGCCGCCGGACGCATACCGGACCCCTTCGTGGAACAGAACATCGACAGTGTGCAGTGGGTGGAGTCGCACACCTGGACCTACCGATGCACTTTCACGGTGAATGAAGCGGAACGCGCGGCACGGAGCGCCCATATCCGCTTCGATGGACTTGATACGTACAGCACCATTTCGCTCAACGGCCATCCGCTCGGCACCACGGACAACATGTTCAGGCAGTGGCGTTTCCCTGTCACAGAACTTCTTCAGGACGGCCCGAACGAACTCATTGTGACGATCCACCCGGTCCGCAGTGGATCAGCCTCCCTGCGTGAGCGCACCGGTCTGCGCCTGCCTCATGACAGCGACACCAGCGGTATCGCACCCTTCGTACGCAAGGCTGCCTACAGCTTTGGCTGGGACTTCGCACCCCGGCTGGTGACGCAGGGCATCTGGCAGCCTGTGGTGCTCTGCACCGAAGGACCGCTACCTGCCTTGGAGATGGAGGTCGAGCACCGCCAGGTCGGTGAACTGGACCAGGTGCATGTGACCCCGAACTGGTCAGGCACCCTGCCGGTCACAGGCAGCTTGCGAGTCCTCTGGAACGGCCGGCCGCTGGCAGAACGGTCGATCACCAGGCCGGAGGACTGGCATGTGGCGCTCTCGATCGATGTGCGCAACGAGGCACAGTGGTGGCCGCGCGGCGCCGGGAGGCGAACCATGCATCACCTGCGGGTGGAGGCGATCGCTGCGGAGGGGGTGGTGGCATCGGCCGAGCAAATGGTCGGGCTGCGTTCCATCGCATTGGATCGATCCCGGGATACGATAGGCGAGCAGTTCCGCTTCGTGGTCAATGGGGTTCCGATCTTCATGCGGGGATGCAACCTCATTCCCCCGGACATGTTCCTCCCGCGAGCTGGGGACAGCGCATGGGTCGCCCTGGTCCGGCACATGACGGATGCGCACATGAACATGGTGCGGGTGTGGTCCGGCGGGGTCTATCCACCGGATGCCTTCTTTCACGCCTGCGACACGGCAGGCATCCTTGTCTGGCAGGATCTGATGTTCGGTTACATACCGCCGGCACAGGATGCCGACTTCCTGGCCAACTGCCGGGAAGAGGTACGGCAACAGGTGAAGCGCATCGGTGCACACCCGAGCCTCGCCATCTTCTGCGGTAACAACGAGTTGGATGTCGCCTGGCACAACTGGGGATGGCAGGAGCGGTACGGCCTTCACGGAGCTGATAGTGCGGCGACCTGGAACGCGCACCGATCCTTTTTCCACGACAGCCTTGCCCGTTGGACATCGCCCCATGCGTACACCCCCACCAGTCCATTGAGCAACTGGGGGAGCCGTGCGGGCCTTCGATCGGGGGACCTGCACTACTGGGGAGTATGGCATGCTGATAGCAGCCTGAGCAGCTACGAACGGAACGTCGGCCGTTTTGTCAGCGAATACGGGTTCCAGAGTTACCCGGACAGCACGACCCTGGCACGGTACCTGGCTCCAGCATCGCTCGTACTGGGCACCCCCAGCCTGGCACGCCGGCAGTTGAGCTACCGTACCGACAGGCCCATCCTGGACCGCATTCGGGAGGAGCTGGGGCGCGCACCCGGGAGCCTGGGAGCGTTCATTGAGGACGGGCAGGAGGTGCAGGCGCGGGCATATGGCATTGCAGTGGACGCCCATTGGGGGGCCTATCCGTGGTGCATGGGCACCCTGCTTTGGCAGCTCAACGATTGCTGGCCCGGCCCATCGTGGAGCATTATCGACCACCTGGGGGTGCGTAAGCCGGCCTTCCATGCCGTGGGATCACGATATCGGGCGATATCCGAACAGGCCGCCGATGGACCCTGAAAGTTGCACGGCGCACCGAAATGCTATCTTCGCTCCGTTCCTACCGACCCAACACAAAGTACCAGCATGACACGAATGCGACACGTGATGTTCAGTGCGCTCCTGCTTTCGGGCATGGGCATTTCCAGTCCCCTGCTCGGGCAAGGCGATTGTCAGAACGGCACGCTATACCCCGGTGCAGCCATCACAGCTGGGCCGGTCGGTGAGCCGGTCACCATCTCTTCCTGTAGTTTCCAAACGGAATACTCACATGTGACGGGTATCGTGGCGGGCAACACGTACGAGTTCACGACCTCGCTGCCCACCTACGTCACCCTGCGGAGTGGCACCCCCGGTGGTGCGGTCGTGGCGCAAGGGTTCGCTCCCGTTTTCTACGAAGCAGCCGACGCCAGTGACCTCTATCCGCATTGGAACGTGAATGAGAACTGCGCCACTGCCACAGGCTGCATCGTCACCACGGTCACTGCGCTTACCTGCACGCCCCCCTCGGTCACGTGGACGTACAGTGAGAATTGCGACTTCGCCGAGTTCTACATCGATGTCGATGTGACCGCCACGGGCTCCGGTTCTTCCGTGAACATCGTTTGGGAGGTGTTCGGTGCGCAGGACGTTCTTGCCGGGGTGGGAGTGGGTACCTACCAACTGGGTCCCTTCTTCTTCGGGGATGAGGTGCTGCTCCGTGTGGAGCACGAGAGCGATCCGGTTTGCCATCGTGACTTCGGGCTGCTGGACCTCTTCTCCAACTGCCCTGTGCTGGTCGGTTGCGGTGGTCCCCCCATTGCCAATAACTATTGCTACGACAACAGCGACAGCCGCTCCTGGTTGTATCAATCGGCAGGCTCTGGATCGTTGATCCTGTACTTCACAGGAGGCACCATCCAGACCTTCGGCGATACCCTTCGCATCTATGACGGCGTGGACAACACCGGCGCCTTGTTGTACCAGTTCGCCGGTACGAACCCCGATCTGAGCAGCATCTTCGTCATCTCCACGACAGGTTCGATCTTCATGGAAATGACCTCCGATGGTTTCGGCAGTTGTGTGAGCGGATCCACCACCCAATGGACCTGGGAAGTGAACTGCCTGAACTGCACCTATCCCCAGACCAGCTACGAGGTGGTGCAGGATTGTGCCAACGAACAGTGGAGCCTTGAGGTCGATGTGATCGCCACCGGTGATGGTTCCACCGTGAACCTGAACTACTCGGTTAACGGCGGTGGGCTCCAGAGCGAAGCAGGGGTGGGCGTGGGTATCACCGTGCTCGGTCCCTTCAACATCGGCGATGTGGTGGACCTCGAGGTGGCCCACGAAAGCGACTCGTTCTGCAATCAGACCTTCGCTGGTATCACCGATCCCGGCACCTGCCCGACACTGGTCGATTGCGGGACCGAGGAGGCGGATCAGTACTGCCACGGGAACAACGAGAACTACATCAAGTACTACCAAGGCACGGGCACCTTCCCGATCGCCCTTTTCTTCAACGGCGGATCACTGGAGACGTGCTGCGACCGTCTTTTCGTGTATGACGGCGGCGACATCACCGCACCCGAGATCACGCCTGCCGGCGGCCTTGCAGGCGACCTGACCGGCCAGTTCTTCGTGAGCACCAACCCTGAGCATCGCCTCACCTTCCGCATCACAACCGACGGCAGCGTGTCCTGCCAGAGCGGTTCACAGCAGGAGCTTGACTGGGTGGTGAGCTGCCTGGACTGCAATGCACCACAAGCCACGTTCGAGATCGTGCAGGACTGCGAGAATTTCCAGTACTTCATTGCTGTGGACGTGACCACCCTGGGTAGCGATCCCGAGCTGGAGATCGCCAACAACTATGGTCTGGCCTCCACCTTCATCACCGAGGCGGGGCTTTACCAGATCGGGCCTTTCGTGAGCGGCATCCCCGTGCAGTTGCAGTTGGTGAACGACGCCAACAGCCTGTGCAACCTCAGCTCCGGAACACTGGTCAATCCCCTCTGCCCACAGGTACTGTGCGGCTCCACTCCGCTGGCTGAAGAGTACTGCTATACGGGCAATGAGAACCGTGCCTGGGCCTACGAGGTGCCTCCCGGCGCCACCATGCGTCTGATCTTCCAGCGCGGCACCATTGAGAGCAACTTCTGGGACGAACTGACGATCTACGATGGACCGAGCGACGCTGCGGGAACACCCGTACTGTTCGCCCACACCAATACATCCACCTGGAACCTGGGCCCGCAAGGCAGCGCGATCAACTCTGTCAGCACTGACTATTACGCCGTGGATGTCACCAGTACGGGCAACAACCTGTACATGACGCTCACCTCCGATGGTTCCGTTCATTGCAGCACCAGCACGGTCTATGATCCCTTCGAATGGACGGTGCAGTGCTTCGGCTGCCAGGCGCCTGGAGTGAGCTACAACCTGGTCCAGGATTGCTTCAGCCGCACCTACACCACCGAGGTCATCGTGACGGAGGTACCTGGTCCGCAAGGCCTGGAGCTTGAGCATACACAGATCGGTACCTCCCAGATAGCCCTGACCCCGGGTGTATATACGTTCGGCCCGTACGATAATGACCAACTGACCATCATCGGTGTCACTGACCCCAACGAGCCCACCTGCACCTTCACGTCCGACTCGCTGCGTTTCGACAACGAGTCATGCATCATCAACACCTGCCAGATCATCACCACGGAGCTGTGCTACGAGAACAACATCGACCGGTGGTATACCTACCGCGCGAACGAGAACGTACCCATCTCCATCACCTTCCTGCAGGGTGTGTTGCTCACCGGAGACCTGATCACCGTTTACAACGGTGAGGATGAGTTCGCCGCCATCATTTATGAAGGCAACTTCGGCGGCAACCTGGCCGGCTTCTCGGTGAACAGTCAGAACATCGACAATACGGTGACGATGCGCATCCGTTCCAATGGCGCTGGTTCCTGCTCCGATGGCACGGCCTTCGTTCCGCTGCGGTGGGATGTGGGTTGCGGCTTTGTGGGTGTGGATGAGAACGGTCCGGCCAACTTCACCATCCACCCGAATCCCACGCGCGACCGTATCGTCATCGGTCTCGGCCAGGAGGTGAACGGTGCCGTGCGCCTGCGTGTGATGGACCTCAGCGGTCGCGTGGTGCTCGAAGAGCCCTACACGGTGCGCGGTGGCGGCATGCACACCATCGATCTCGGCAGCCTCACCAGCGGCCAATACCTCGTACAGCTCAGCACCGAGGATTGGGTCCGCACCCAGCGCGTGGAGCTCACCCGCTGATAACGCCCGTATCAACGAGAACGCCCCGGCATCCCCGGGGCGTTCTTCTTTTCATCCCGGCCAGCACGCCTGCTCACCCGATCGGTGCCGCACGACCATGGTCCTGTCCATCGGAATTTCGACCTGTGAGCGAAGGGTGCCTACAACGAAGGTCCCGTCCCACGGACACCACTTCCAGCCCCCTCACACCGATCAGCGCTTCACGGGGAAGGTCTTCCCAACTCACATGTTGCATCCACCGTTGCCAGCACCCAAGCCGGTTACGCGATGGTGCATCCTTGAACTGTGCGTGCTCAGCATGGAAGGTCCGGGCCTGTCACTCCAGCAACAGTTCATCGGCGAAGATCCAACTGGTTCCGCCAACACCGGGATGACCCTCCGGACACGGACCTGCATAACGTGCCACCACGCGGATGTGCTTCACCTTGCGCCCACCCAAGGCTGCCCACAACACCTGCTGGCGTGCACCTTCCAATTCCCGCGGCACCTCATTGGGCACCACGGTGCTGCTCCACTGACGGCCGTTCATGCTGGTGATGATCTCCACCTCCTTGGGATACCAGATCCAGCTCTTGGGGTCCTGCAGCACGCTCAAGCCTACACGCTCCAAACGCTCCGCACGGTCCAGGTCCACGGCGAACAGCACATCCTGTCCCTCGTAGCCCTGCCATTCACCCGTGCGGAAGTCGGTGCCCCCGCGAATGCCGTCCACCAGCGCACCATCGCCACCTGCAGCGTATTGCGCGGCGTAGCGGCTCTGTAGGGTCACCGTGCGTCCCCCCGTTATCCGGAGGAAGCGACCGTCCACCCGTGCATCCCCATGGCGGGCACTGACCGTGGCGCTTTCACGCAGCACGATAGGCCCTGCATACAACTGCTCCGCACCCTCGTTGATCCGGTAATGCAACAGGCCGGGTGTGATGCAGCGCAGGCTCACCACCAGACTGTCCAGAAAGGTACGGCCAGCGGCATCGATGATGGGCACTGCTGCCGGACCATCCCACGCAGCAGGCTCCTCACCCGGAGGCACACCGGCAGCACCGGCACGTGGCCCCAGCTCGAAATGGAGCGTTCCGCCCTTCAGCAGTTCGTTCCGTTCGATCCATCGTCCTTCGGAGAGTTCCCGATCGTTCCAATGCACCAGCTCCACATGGTCCGGCTGGCCACCGTGTACTTCGGATACGATGGAGAGCGGTCCATCGCCCGTACGGAGCGTCACTTTCGGGAACAGGGGCTTGCCGATCACCAGGCGCGTATCGCCCGGCAACAAGGGATACAGGCCCATGGCGCTCCATACGTACCAAGCGCTCATCTGGCCGCAGTCCTCATTGCCTGACAGACCGTCCGGCCGGTCCGCATAGAGTTCGCGCAGAATGCGGTCCACATAGATCTCCATGCGCTGCGGCCGATCGCTCAACGCATAGAGGTAGGCGAAGCTGTGGCTTGGTTCATTGCCGTGCGCGTATTGGCCGATGAGCCCCGTGATGTCGCTCTGCTGCCTGCCCGTGGTGGAAGTGCCCGCCTCGAACAGGGCATCGAGCCGCGCGGTCAATGCGCTGGGGCCTCCGATCAGCCGCAGGTAGTGGTCCAGGTCGTGGGCCACGAAGAGGCCGTACTGCCACGCGTTCGCTTCCGTGAAGTGGAAGTTGACCTCATAGGGATCGAAGGGTTCCACGAAGCCACCGTTGCGCCGGGCCCGGAAGAAGCCCGTGGTGGGGTCGAAGAGGTGCTGCCAGTTGCGGCTGCGGGTACGGAAGCGCTCCGCCACCTCCTGCTCGCCGATCAACTCCGCAAAGCGCGCGATGCACCAGTCGTCATAGGCATACTCAAGCGTACGGCTCACGCTCTCGGGCTCGTCCTCACTGCTGATGTAGCCGCGCTCCCGATAGGCCTTCAAGCCGAAATGGTCCTGCTCGGCCGTGGCCACCATCGCCGCCAGGGCCGCCTTGGTGTCGAAGTCGCGGATGCCATTGGCGTAGGCATCGGCGATCACGCTCACGCTGTGGTAGCCGATCATGCAGTCGGTCTCGTTGCCCCAGAGCTCCCACACGGGCAGCCGCCCGCCCTGTGCATGGTGGAGCAGGAAGGTCTTGATCCAATCGCGCGTCATGTCCGGCTCCAGCACGGTCATCAGCGGGTGCAGCGCACGGAAGGTGTCCCACAGGCTGAAGACTGTGTACACGTTGTGGTCGGCCTTGTGGACCTGTCCGTCCATACCACGGTACTGCCCATCCACATCGTTGAAGATGTACGGCGCCAAATAGCTGTGGTAGAGGGCGGTGTAGAAGGTGCGCTGCTCATCGCGCGTGCCGCCTTCCACCTGGATCTTGTTCAGTTTTGCGTTCCAAGCCGCTTCCGCCTCATTGCGCACCCGGTCGAAATCCCAATGGGGAACCTCGGCATCCAGGTTCTTCCGGGCGCCTTCAATGCTGACGGAAGAGATGCCGACCTTGACGATGAGGGGTTCCGAGCTGTTCCGAATGCCCAGGATGGCCTTTGTGCTATCGGACCCGCCCTGGACGAGTTCCACTTCCCGACTGAAGCGGACAACAAAGAACACCTGTTGATCACGGGCCCAGGAGGAGCTGCGCCGGGTCCCCGCGATCTCCGTATCGCTGACCTTGGTGATCGAGGAGCAGAGCAGTTGGTCGCGGTGCCGAAGGTCGATGAGCATGAACTGCTGCTGGCCTGTCGGCATGGCGTACCGATGCACGCCAACACGTGCCGTGGCGGTGAGTTCTGCCTGGATGCCGGAGCGCTCCAGCCGCACCTTATAGTAGCCCGCATGTGCGCGTTCACTGCTCTTCCGGAAGGCACTGCGGTATCCAGCCGGATCGGACGTGTACCTGCCGCTCATCGGCATCAACAGCACATCGCACAGGTCCGCCACGCCTGTACCGCTCAAGTGCGTATGACTGAAGCCGTAGATGAGGCTGTCGCTGTAGTGGTAGCCGGCGCAACCGTCCCAATCGTTGTAGCCATCGGGCCGCGTATCCGGACTGAGCTGGACCATCCCATTGGGCACGCATGCCCCCGGGAAGGTGTGCCCGTGACCGCCGGTGCCGATGAAGGGGTTGACGAGATCACGGGCGGGGCTGGTCTGTTGGGCGAACCCGATGATCGCGGTCACACCCCAGATCATCGTAGCGACCACCCGTAGCGTCGACCAACCGGATCGACCTGCGGTATTCATCGGATCAGAATGTGCCATGTTCGTGTTCATAGTGTACCAAGTGCAGCGGCACCCAGCAGCGCCGCATCATCGTCAGGCAACGCGCTCACCGTTAGGTCCACTCGACCGTGGTAGATGTTCAACAGCGCGGCAGGGAAGCGTTCCCGTAAAGGGGCCATCAACAGATCGCCGTTGCGGGCGATCCCCCCGAAGAGCACGATGCGCCGGGGTCCCGTGGCACACACGGCATTGGCCAGGGCGATCGCCAGCCATTCCGCACTGTTCGCGAAGACGCTCAGCGCTGCCCGATCACCAGCATGGGCGAGGTCCGCGAGGCCCTTCACATCGTTCACCACCGCAACGCCGCCTTCCTCCGCGTAAGTGGCGAGCATGCCGCGGATGCTCACATAGGCTTCCACACAGCCGCGCCGACCGCAGGTACACGCCCTCCCACCGGGTATCAAGGTCATGTGCCCCAGCTCTCCGGCATTGCCTGCGCTGCCCAGCACCAACCGACCGTTCACAATGAAGCCACTGCCTACACCCGTACCCAGGGTCACCACCAGGAGATCATCGATGCCGCGCCCTGCACCGTAGCGCCATTCACCCAGTGCTGCGGCGTTCGCATCATTGCCCAGCGTGGCAGGAACACCCAAGCGGTCGCCCAGCATGCGCGCCAGGGGCACATCGTGCTTCCAAGGCAGGTTCGGCGCCATTTCGATGAGGCCCGTGATCTGATTGGCGTTCGGTGCTCCGATACCCACCGCCGTGATCTTCGCTGCGCACGTGGCCGCCAGGCGCCTGGCCTCTTCCGCCAGTGCATCGGCGAACGCGTGATCGTCCGCATGGCCTGTGGTGTGTATGCGGGAGTGGGCGAACACCCTGCCGTCAGCCACCAGTCCGAGCTTGCTGCTGGTACCACCGATGTCGATGCCCAGGATCATATGCGGGCCGTGTTGCGCAGTCCGTAGACAGCAATGAACCCGTAGCAGGCCAGGAGCAGAAGGAAGGCGAACTTGAAGCCCGATGCATCGGCCAAAGCGCCCAGCAACGGCGGCACGAAAGCCCCCCCGGCAATGGCCGTGCACAGGATACCTGACGCCTGGGGCTTCAGCTCGCCCATGCCTTCGATGGCGAGGGAAAAGATCGTCGGGAACATCACCGAATTGAAGAGGCCCACCGCCAGGATGCTCCACATCGCCACCGGACCCGTGGTGAATATCGAGATCATTACCAGGGCGATCGCCATCCCAGCGAAGAGGGCCAGCACCCGACCGGGTGCCAGGACACGGGTGAGCCAGGCGCCAGCGAAGCGCCCCACCATGGCACCGCCCCAATAGAGCGCCACAAAGGCGCCCACCACACCCTTCGCATCGACGCCTTCCAAGGGGCCGCCCAATAGGGTGGAAGCGATCCGGCTCAGCAACATATCCCCGCGTACCACGGTGGCCAGGTCCATGCTCAGGAAGTAGTTGACCAGATACGTGCCGATCGCGACCTCCGCGCCCACATAGAGGAAGATCCCGATGGCACCGAACAACAACCGCCGATGGCCCATTGCGCTCCGGTAACTGCCCGTGTGCGAAGTGTCCAGGATATGTGGCAACCGCGCCACCGCCACCAGCAACGCCAGCAGCAGCAACCCACCGGCCAGGACCACAAAGGGCCCCTGCACGGCGGAAGCCTCCGCAGCATAGTACGCCTCGCGTTCGGCTGGTGCCAGTGTCTTGATCGCGACACTGTCCAGGATGTGATCGCTCAAGAGGTACTTCGCCCCGATGAGCGGCGCCAAGGTGGTACCCACGCTGTTGAAGGCCTGTGCCAGGTTCATTCGACTGCTGGCGCCGGTCTCTGCGCCGAGCACCGCTACGTAAGGATTCGCCGCCACTTGCAGTACGGTCATGCCCGCCGCCAGGGTGAAATACCCCAGCATGAACACAGGGAACAGCCGGAAGCCCGCAGCAGGCCAGAAGAGCAGACAACCGAAACCCATGGTGGCCAGCCCCACGAGCATGCCTTTGCGGTAGCCGATACGGGCCAGCAGGGAGCCGGCGGGAATGCTCACCAGGCCGTAGGCGATGAAGAAGGCGAACTGGACCAGTCCGGCCTGGAAAAAGCTCAGTTCGAACACCTCCCGAAGCCGGGGCACGAGCGAGTCCACCAACACGGTGATGAAGCCCCACATGAAAAAGAGCGAGGTGACGACCGCAAAGGGGCCGTTCATCGAGCGGGTGAAGCCGGTAGCGTTCATGAAGCCTGCCAAAGATGCGCCTTACTTTGGCACCTGCATGATGCATGATCGCAGACAATTCCTGAAGCTCGGAAGCCTGGGCGCCATGGCCTTGGTCACCTCCTGCGCGGAGGGGGATCGGGGTGCCGCGCCCGATCCTCCTGTGGTGGGTGGGGTGAAAGGGCCGCGGGTCCTGAGCACGTGGAGCCACGGCATGGCGGCGAATGCCAAAGCCTGGACCGTACTGGAGGCTGGAGGCTCGGTGCTCGATGCTGTGGAGCAGGGAGTGGCAGCCGTGGAAAGCGACCTCACCAACCGCAGTGTGGGCCTCGGCGGAATGCCGGACCGGGACGGAAAGGTGACCCTCGATGCCTGCATCCAGGACCACGACGGGCGTGCCGGTGCGGTGGCGTTCGTTCAGCGCTTCGAGCATCCCGTCAGCATCGCACGCGCGATCATGGAACGCACGCCCCATGTGATGTTGGTGGGTGCCGGGGCCGAACGCTGGGCGGTGGAGAACGGCTTCACGCCACGCGAGGTGGAGATCCCCGAAGTGCGCCAGGCCTGGCTGGATTGGTTGAAGACCTCCGAATACAGACCGATCGTGAACGTGGAGAACCACGACACCATCGGCATGGTGGCCATGGATGCGCAGGGACGGTTGGCAGGAAGCTGCACCACCAGCGGCATGGCCTACAAGATCCACGGCAGGGTCGGGGACTCACCCATCATTGGTGCAGGTCTCTTCGTGGATGGGGAGGTGGGGGCAGCGACCGCCACCGGCGTGGGCGAATTGATGATCCGCACGGCGGCCAGCCACACGGTGGTGGAACTGATGCGCCAGGGTCGAAGCGCCACCGAGGCCTGCCGTGAGACCGTGACCCGCATCCTCCGGAAAGTGCCGGACAGCAGCGGCATGCAGGTGGGCTTGCTGGCCATTCGGAGCGATGGGGATGCGGGCGGGTGGAGCCATTACAAGGGGTTCGAAATGGCCCTTCAGGACCTGTCCGGGGCCCGCCTGCTGCGATCCGGCCACGAACGGGAGTGGGAGGGTTGAACAGGCGTATGTTGCGGATCCCGCCCGGAGCGCTTACCTTTGTTCCATGGGTGTGAAAAGCATCTTGGTCGCGATCGCCCTTGTTCCGTCATGGAACGTTGCCCTTGCAGGTGAGGGGCCGGGAAAGCTCAATGTGGCGGCCTCCCGACAATCCGCATTCGTGACCATCGCTGTACAGCACGACCGTCGTATCGGCCCCATCACCATGGAGGTCAAGGACGGTCAGGGACGCACGCTCTACAAGGAGGAAGGCAAAGCCATGCAGGACGAGCTTGTCCGTCGCTTGGACAAAGGCATTCTTCCGAAGGGTGAGCACACCCTTATCATCACCACCCGCGACCTGCAGTTGAGCGAGCGCTTCGTGGTGGAGTGACCGTTACCAGCCCGCACGCAACAGTGCGAGCAATTCCTGATCATCCGCCACGCTGCGCGAACGGTCCACGACCACGGCCGACGACCTCTGCTTTGCACTGACCTCCTTGGCCGACACCACGCCGGTCGCGTTACCCACACTGCTGTTCCGCGCCAACTCGGCCTCACGCACCACCCGGTGGTCGGTGGCTTGGGGCACTGCGGTCACCGCATCCAGGGATGGATGTTCCTGCTCTTCCCCGGCCTTCTTCTCATCAGTGGCGGCAACTACCACAAAGCCCAAAGCGTCATCCGCCGCCTCTTCGGCCACGCCAGGTATGGCCACGTTCTGCGCGGGCATGGCGTCCGCCTCGGCACGCTCAAGAGCAGGCACCTCCGTTCGCACCTCTTCCGGTGCTGCGCCTTCCTCCGCAACCACGTTCACCTGTTCAGTGGTCGCGGCGGTCTCTGCGGATGAAGCTGGTACTGCACCGTCCGTCGGCTCGGCCGGGGCTTGCCGATCCTCCTTGGGCGCCACCACTTCGGCCAGCTGTTGTGGACCATCGAAGGAGGAGCGATACAACACGGCCACTCCCACGACCAGCATGGCGGCCACGCCCGCCAGGGCCAGCGCCGGCCGCCATTGGAAGCCTTCGTGCTGCTGCACGAAGACCGCCGCCATGCTGTTCAGCCATACACGCCACACGGGCTGTCGCTGCGCACGGAAAGCCGCCATCACCTGCGCGCGGGCTGCCGCATCGGGCGCCAGCGGTTCGCGCTGTTGCTCATCCTCGCGCAGGTGCTGCAACAGGGCGCGCATGCGCTCGTACTCCTCGGCATCACCGATGTGGCGGAGCACGTAGGCCTTCTCCTCCGCGAGCAACGCGTGGAAGGGGCGCTCACTGAGCAGGTGCTCGATGTCCTCGGGATCGTATCGTTCAGGCCTTTCCATGGATGTGCAGGGCATTGGGGTCGAACTCCTTGAGGCGCTCGGCCAGCTTCTTCAGGGTGTAGAACAAGCGCGACTTCACGGTGCCTTCCGAACAGGCGAAGGCTGCCGCGATCTCCTTGATGGCCATGTCCTCGTGGTAGCGCATCACGAAGGTGGCCTTGTGGTCCGGGTCCAGCCGGTCGAGTTCCTCATCCAACCGGCCCCGGAAGCGCTCGCGGTCCACATCCACCCCATGCCGGGCGTCCTCTCGGTCTGGACCGCTGCGCAGTTCAGGTGCGGCCGCCTGCACCACGGCATGGTGGCGATACGCGTTCTTGCACATGTTGTTCGCCACACTGAACAGCCATGTGCGGAACGGCCGCGCAGGATCGTAGCTGGATGGCCGCTGCGCCAGCTTGGTCCATAGGTCCTGGGCATGATCGCGTGCCAGCTCGCGATCGCTCCACAGCATGCGGTGGAAATAGCCGAGCAGCCGCTGTTGGTACCGGTCGTACAAGGCCCCGAAGGCGCGCTCGTCGCCACGGACCACAAGCTCCATCAGGCGCTCGTCGCTCATCCGGTCGTGCTCCTTGGTGAAGAGGCCCATGGCTCAGTGTTCAAGGACCCCGTTACGGTAGAGATCTGCCGTGGCGCCAAGCTGTTCGGCCATACCGCGCAGGCTGCGTTCCATGCGGGCGATACCGGCCTCATCGTCCTGTGCCCGATAGTGCTTCAGCAGCACGGCCGCAGGCAGCAGGTAGTTATGCGACAGGGGCCCGGCGTTCATCGGCTTGTGCAGGCCCACCCAACGGGCTTCCAGTACGGGGATGTTGTCCATCGGTGCCGCACTGTAGCGGAACACGGTACCCACCACGTAGAGCTGCGCCTTCCATGCTGCGGGTACCTGCTTGCCCAACGCCAGGGACAGGTGCAACGGACGCTTGCTCGCCTTGGGGAGTGCTTCCATCAAGGCCTGCCCGCTCAACGGCACAGCACCCTGGGCACCGGCTGCGCTCCAGACCTGCCTGCGGTACATGGCATCCTCCAGCATCCGGCTGTCCACCACCAGCACATCGTTGCGCTCGCCCTTGGCCGACTGCAGGGCCCAGCACGGATAGGCATCCATCTCGCCTGCCGCCACCAGGATACCATCGCGGTCCACAGAGGCGAACAGGTCGCGGCCAGCATCCACGAGTCCGGGCGCCAGGCCACCGCGATCAAAGAGGGCCTTGCCCCAGCGCGCTTTGCCTGCCGCATCTCCCATACGGTGGGCCAGGGCCAGGGAGGGCGCGATCACTTCGGCACGGGCTGCATCCAATGCCACCGCACGCTGTGCAGCTGCAAAGGCTCGCTCTTCCGGGAAGTACAGGTAATAGGCCGCCAGTTCGGTGTCCTGACCCAGCGGATCCTGCGCACGCAGCCGTTCGTAGAGCGCCTCCAACTCGTTGATGCGCAGGGCGCTCATGGTGCCACGCCCCTCCAGGAGCGCCTGGTTGCGCACGGCACGCACATCGTTCAGGTCCACGTTGCCAGCAGGAGCGGGGGCAGCGCTGGTCGCGCGCCATCCGCCTTGGTACACCTCCGGTACGGCCTTGCGCTCCTGCTTCACCGCATCGGCGGATGGAGCCTGGGCGCGAAGCCAGAGCGGCGCGACAAGGAACAGCAGGAGGGAGGCGGAGCGGAGCATTGGGCAGGGTGGTTCAGAGGGCGGTACACGTCATGCACCGAAAGGTTCATCCACGGGTGGGTGTACCTTTGTAAACGTACTCATGCTGAACGACGAAGCTAAGGACCGGCTGCTTGGGCGGCTCAACGAGGTGCATGCCTGGCCCTCGGTATACATGTTCAAGTTCGTGCTCGAGCCCGAGGCCCAGCGGATCGAAGCCTTGCAGGCGTTGTTCCCGCCGGAGAGCGAGTTGCTCAGGCGCTTCAGCAGTGGTGGCAAATACCTGAGCATCACCATCAAGGAGGTGATGCTCTCCGCCGAGGATGTGGTGCGCCGCTACGAACAAGTGGGGGCCATCGGTGGCGTTATCATGCTGTGATGGCCGAGCTGGAGAACCTGCGTAACGCGCTCCTGATCACGCTGAGCATCGTGCTTGTGGTGCTGCTGTACAGGCGCTTCAAGCAGTATGTGCGCGAACGAGACCTGCCGCAGGTGCTCCATGCCGAACTGCTGCAGCTGCACGTGGCCTATCATCCGGTGCGCCTGCTCATCGACCTGCGTGCTCCGGAGCCGGTGGAGCTGCATTTCGCCCTCCTGAACGAAGCGCATACAGCCATCCACCAGTGGCAACCCGGTAAAGCACCTGCCGGCAGCAGCTCCCTGGAGCTGCAGCTGCCCGCCCTGGCGGATGGGACCTACTTCGTGGAAATGCGCACCCACACGCAACGAACGGTGCGCCAGGTCCGTCTTCTTCAGCGATGATCCGTTCATTCTGTCTGCCGCTTGCCCTGTTGGCAAGTTCCGTGCTTGTTGCGCAGGAGCGTTCCCGGTTGCCCGATGTATCGGCCACCATCAAGGGTGAGCTGACACTGCCTGCCCCTGTGGGTACGCCGCTCTTCGCGAGCATCACCGAGAGCATCGGCCAACTGGGGGCGGTTTACCAGCACCCCGTCCACAAGGGCCTGGGCCTGGGCGTGGGGGGAGGCATGAGCTGGTTCGGACTGGAGGAACGCGCGCTGGCCCCCATCGTTACCAGCGGTGAAGTGCGCCGCGTACGAGCCTTTGGCAAGCTGGCCTACGAGCACTACACCACCGAGCGCAGCTTCTACGAGCTCTCGCTCCGCGCCGGCCTCAGCTTCTACCGCTTCGATTGTCCCACCTGCGCGGATGATGTGGTGCAGGCCTTCCACTGGGGCATCGGCACAGCCTACTACCTGCATGCCACCGACAATCTGGCGTTCGGGCTGGTATTGGGCTACGAGCAGGACATGCGGCGCTTCGCTGCCAGCGACCTGGGCCTGGAGAGCTTCCCCGGTCGACGCGAGGTGACGGAAGGGGGGAACAGCCAATTCCTCATCGTCGGTCTCAGTTTCAGCACGCGCCTGCGGCCCGCTCCGGACAATGGGCGCGGATGGTGATCGCACGGAACAAAGAAGCCCGGCGTTGACCGGGCTTCTCGCTGTCGTTCCACGGGGAGTCAGTTCCCGTCGGCGGGTGGCAACTCCTTCGTTTCACCATCGCTCTTGGCCGCAGGCTTCTTCTTGCCCTTGGTCACCTTGATGGTCACATCGGTGGCGTCCTTGTTCAGGCCGATGGTGATCTTGTCGCCCTCCTCGATGGCTTGGTTGATGATCTCCTCAGCCATGGGGTCCTCGATGAACTTCTGGATGGCACGCTTCAACGGGCGGGCACCGAACTTCTCATCGTAGCCCTTTTCACTGAGGAAGTCCTTGGCCTCATCGGTGAGCTTCACCTCGTATCCCAACTCGCCGATGCGCTTGTAGAGGTTGGCCAGTTCGATGTCGATGATCTTGTGGATGTCCTCCCGCTTGAGCGAGTTGAACAT